>JAVRPX010000775.1:0-2961 GCA_032161985.1 Mycobacterium sp. | reverse complement strand
GCGAGTTCGACGAGCACGTCGAGGAGCTGGTTCACGCCGAAGTTCAATGCCGCCGGTGGCGCCGCCCGCGGTGCGGGTGAACCGGATGAAGTTTCCGGACCGGCGGTCGAGCACGCCTTTGAAGTCGCCGGCGATGCCGACCGGCCACGTTAGGGCAGTGGGGCGCAGCCCGATCCGCGCATGAATCTCGTCCATCAGTTCCAGGGCGTCGCGACCGGGACGGTCCCACTTGTTGATCACCGTAATGATCGGGATCCGACGGTGCTTGCAGACTCCGAACAGCTTCAGTGTCTGCGGCTCAAGGCCTTTTGCGGCGTCGATGAGCATCACCGCGGAGTCGACGGCCGTCAGCACCCGGTAGGTGTCTTCGGAGAAGTCGGCGTGGCCCGGGGTGTCGAGCAGGTTGATGACGCAAGTGCGGTACGGGAACTGCAACACCGTCGATGTGATCGAGATGCCCCTGGCCTTCTCCATCTCCATCCAGTCAGACACCGTCGCGCGACGGCCCGCTTTGCCGTGGACCGCGCCGGCTTCGGTGATGGCCCGGGCGTGCAGCGCCAGTGCCTCGGTCAACGTGGATTTGCCGGCGTCGGGATGGCTGATGACGGCGAAGGTTCTGCGGCGGGCCGCCTCAGCGGAGATACGCCCAGGTGGCGAGGTGTCGGCGATCGGTGCAGCCGCCAGGGCATTGTCGGTCATAGCGCCAGCGATGGTATTGGCTCCCGAGGACAAACCAGTAATCGGACGCTGGGCGCTCAGCCGACCGGGGCTGGTGTCGAGCGCACGCCCGTCGTCCGGAATCGACTCCGGTAGGTGCTGGGGGAGACGCCGAGGGCGCGGCGGAACGTGCGTCGCATCGTGTCCGCAGAGCCGAAGCCGGCCCGTCGCGCAACCGCTTCCTGACTGTTGTCTCCAGTGGCGAGCAGGACCTTGGCTGCCTCCAGTCGCGCCCGCTCGACAAACCGTGCCGGGGTCATCCCGACCTGGACCCGGAACATGCGCACCAGATGTCGCTCGCTTACTGCCGCGCGATCGGCCAACGTCGCGATGCAGTGGTCAGCGCCAGGATCGGCGACAACGGAGTCCAGGATCTCGCGCAGTCCCCTCGATACGGGCAACGCCGCCTCGGTCCAGACACTGAACTGCGCTTGACCACCCGGGCGCTGGAGGAACACCACCATCCACCGCGCCACGCGCCTGGCCACGTCAGGACCGTAGTCGCTTTCCACGAGTGCGAGGCCGAGGTCGATGCCTGCGCTGATTCCAGCCCCGGTGATGAATGGTCCGTCCTGAACGAATAGGGAATCTGGGTCCACCGAGACGCGGGGATAGGCGCGAGCCAACTCCTGACAATGCGCCCAATGCGTGGTCGCGCGGCGACCGTCGAGCAATCCGAGCGCGGCGAGCACAAAAGCGCCCGTGCACACGGAAGCCACCCTGCGTGCCCGCGAGGCCAGTTCGCTCACCATCTCCAAGGCCGACGGGACCACGTCCGGCGTCTGCTCTTCGGGGATGTCATGTTCGCCGGGGGTGAAGGTGAAGTCGGGAGGCACACCGCCCGGCACAATCAGAGTGTCGATCCGTTCGGGCACCTCCGCGAGGGATGTGTCGACATTCAGTGTGACGTACGACGTCGTATCGACGGGTTTACCGGTCAGCGAGGCCAAGATCACCTCGTATCGCGCGCCAAAGTCGTTGGCGCGGGCAAAGATTTCCAACGGCGCGGCCACGTCCTGCAACGTCACCTTGTCGTACAAAGCAAAGACGACCGTCTTGCGTGCCTTTTCGTCGGACACCTCGTGCTGCCCTCCCGTGGCCCCCATCTGAAGGTGGACATCAAGTTAGCGGGCGTCTGTTACAGCCACGTTGCGGGCGGGCGCGAAACTGCAAGTCCGGATTTGCGCGAATCGTGTCCGGTCTTGACGGCTAGAGAAATTCGACTGTAACCCGGTCGAAACCTACTGACCTGAATCTGATCTCACGAGTTCCTTACCAAGGAGGTGAGCCCATGGATTCTCGGACAGCCTTGACAGTGAGTATTGGCGTCCTCGGCGGGCTGGCGGTCGCGCTGACCGCGGAAGTCGTCACGGTGCCCATTTGGGTGGTGTTCCTGGCCTGGGCGTCGTTCTTCTTCGTCGGTGGCGGCATATCCGGCTGGGTTCGATCGGTGTCGTCGAACCTCGTCGGTGTGGTGATCGCTTCAGGCAGCCTCTACGCCGCGTACCTGATGGGCGGCAGCCTGTTGGTCACCGCCATCGCGGTGGGTGTGGGCAGTGCGCTGATGGTGCAGGCCTCGTGGGTGCCGCTGCTGTCCACCACCCCGGCCGTCGTCGTCGGATTCGCCTCCACCGTGTCGACGGTGGCGGGAACCGGCAACGACATCACCGTCACGACCATCTCGCATCCCGGCCTGGTCGCCGCGGTCGCCTGCGCACTCGGGGCGTCCTTCGGTCTGCTCTCGGAGTACGTGGCCACCGCGATGACGAAGAAATCGGCCGAACAAGGCGTTAGGCCAACCGAGACACCGTCGACGACGGAAGGAAGTCCCGCCTGATGAAACTGCAGCACTATCTCGGCGGCCTGGAAGGCCTGCCCGAGCCGTTGACCCTGGAAAAGCGTGTCTTCGTCGAGGAGTGGGAAAAACGCATCTTCGGCATCCACGTGGCGATGATGGGGCTGTCGAACCACCTCGACTCGGCGCTGCCGGCCTATCCCATCGACGAGGTGCCGACGGCCTTCAAGGACGAATGGACGTGGGCCGACCTGCGTACCGGCGCCGAGGCGATGAACCCCTTCGACTATTTCAAGTTCCGGTATTACGAGAAATGGTTGGGCGGCATCACACAGTTCTTCATCGACAAGGGCTATGTGACCGAAGAGGAACTCGCCGAGCGCGTGGCCGAACTCCCTTCGGCGACAGATGTTTCGGGCGAGGCGGCGGTCGACGATCAGGTGATCGCC
>JAVRPX010000774.1:0-8542 GCA_032161985.1 Mycobacterium sp. | reverse complement strand
CGGGCTTGAAATCGAAGTCTGCGCCGGGCCGTAATTCGGACACATAGACGAGTGCCCCGTCATAGCCCGCCGACTTGATCTGATCAGCCGAGACCAACCGTTCCGCAAAATCGATCAGCTTCATGTTCGCAGCTGATGCCTTCCGCGCGGCGAGTATCGCAGCCGCCGTCCCAAGGCTCAGCAGAACCGGTGCGGAGACTGCATATTTGAGGGCTTCGCGTCGTGAAACAGACCGCTGTGCGCCGCCATCTCGCTGCTTGCTGATGCTCACGGGTGCCATGCTGGCACTCGTGGCCACCGTCCTGATACCGATTCCGGACATCGATTTCGACCCGACCGAGGTCGCCGTCAGCTGGCAGGTGTTGACCGCGCAAGGGCACACCGTCGTGTTCAGCACCGAAAGCGGCGCGCAGGCGGTCGCCGACGACATCATGCTCACCGGCCGCGGCCTCGACTTCTGGTCGAAGGTGCCCGGTCTGGGCCGGGCGATATTCGTCGGCCGCTTCCTGCGCGCGAACCGTGATGCACGCACTGCGTACGGGCGGATGCTGGCGTCACCGGAGTACCGGCAGCCGACCGCTTGGGCGGATACGGATCTGGAGCGTGTGGACGGGTTGTTGCTTCCCGGCGGGCACCGTGCGCGGGGGATGCGCGGCTATATCGAGAGTGACATGTTGCAGCGTCTCGTCGCCGAAGCCTTTCGCCGGGAAATCCTCGTCGCCGCCATCTGTCACGGAGTGCTGCTCGCCGCACGAACCGTCGATCCAGCGACGGGTCGCTCGGTGCTCCACGGCCGTAAGACCACAGCGCTGACATGGGAATTGGAGCGTCGCGCCTGGCGCGTATCCCGGGTGACGAGGTTCTGGGATCCCGATTACTACCGCACCTACGTCGAGAAGCCTGGTGACCCCATCGGCTACATGTCCGTGCAGGCAGAGGTGACCCGTGCACTGGAGAATCCCGACGACTTCCGTGATGTCGCAGTGGGTTCCACGGATTGGCGTCTGAAGGCATCGGGAATGGTGCGGGACTCTGCGTCGAACGCGCGGCCCGCATTTGTCGTCGATGACGGCGGCTACGTGTCGGCACGCTGGCCCGGCGACACGCATACGTTTGCCGCAGCCGTGTCGGCGAAACTGCTAGGCAGTTAGCGCGCTGGAGGGAACCGTACCCGGGGAACCCGGGTCGCGTTCGCGGGTCCCGCCCGCAGAATCGGTGCCATCATGGCCGGATGGACGCAGCCACACTTCGGGAACTGCAGGCGCCGCTCAAGCAGCTCTACCGCGACGATCCGCTCAGTTCGCGCACCCCGCTCGAAGCCGAAGCCTCGTTCGAGAACGATGGCGTCACGGCTTCGGTTCAGACGTGGTCGGGCCCGACCCGCGCCGGTCTGCATCCGGCCACCGGCGGCGACGGAAGTGACGCTTGCTCCGGCGACATGTTGTTGCAGGCGTTGCTGGCCTGCGCTGGGGTAACGATGCGCAGCGTGGCCACCGCCATGGGTATCGATATCGTCGGCGCCGAGCTGCATGCGACCGGGATGTTCGACGCCCGCGGCACCTTGGGCATCTCCCGCGACGTACCGATCGGCGTACAGGACATCAGTATTGTCGCTGAGCTGCAGACCGATGCCGACGATGCGACCTTGGCCAAGCTGGGCGAGCTGACGGAGCGCTACTGCGTTGTGGGTCAAAGCTTGGCGCAAATGCCCTCGATAGCCATCCGCAAGCGTGCGGCGCCGTAATCGGGTCTACGCCGCGGTGGCGTCGACCTGGGCCGCCGCCGGGCGGAAGATGAGCTGGGTTAGGCTCGCCGGCTTGACCGCCGCCGTCGCTTTGCGCAGGGCATCGTTCGGGAGCGAGAGTCGGAACACCTTCTTCCATGCGGAACTGACCTGCTTGACCATCGGGCCGCTGACGTAGGTCAGGCCGTAGCGCTCGAACAAGTCTTGGACCTTCGGCGCGACCTCCTGGTAGCGGTTGCTCGGCAGATCCGGGAAAAGGTGATGTTCGATCTGGAAGGACAGATTGCCGGTCATGAAGTGCAGCAACGGGTTTCCGCTGATGTTGGCCGAGCCGAGCATCTGTCTCAGATACCAATCGCCGCGGGTTTCGCCGTCGATCGATTTCTTCTCGTAGGTCTGCACCCCTTCGGGGAAGTGTCCGCACATGATGACCGAGTGCGTCCACAGGTTGCGGACCAGGTTGGCGGTTAGGTTCGCGGTCAGCGTGGTGACCGCCGAGGGCCCGGACAGCAAGGGGTGCAGTACGTAATCCTTGGTCATCTGCCGACGGATTTTGCGCAGCACGTTCTTGCCTTGGCGTCGGAATTCTTCTTTGTCCGTCTTGCCCTTGAGGTACTTGCCGATCTTGAGGTCGTAGGCGGCGATGCCGTACTGGAAGAGGCAGGCGTTGATGAAGTTCCACAGTGGTTGGGCGAGGTAGAACGGCATCCAGCGTTGGTCCTCGTCTACTCGCATGATGCCGTAGCCGAGATCTTCGTCCTTGCCAACGACGTTGGTGTAGGTGTGGTGGATTTCGTTGTGCGAGTGCTTCCACATGTCGGAGGGGGAGGCGTTGTCCCATTCCCAGGTCGTCGAGTGGATCTTGTTGTCGCGCATCCAGTCCCACTGGCCGTGCATCACGTTGTGGCCGATCTCCATGTTCTCGACGATCTTCGCGACCGAGAGCCCGACCGTACCTACCAGCCATGCCGGCGGAAACAGGGAGAACAACAGTACGGCGCGGCTGCCCATCTCGAGCTTGCGCTGGAAGTCGATGACGTTGCGGATGTAGACGGCGTCGCGCTCGCCGCGGCTATCGAGGATCTGCTGGCGGATGGCGTCGAGTTCGCGGCCCAGATTTTCGATGTCATCCTCGGTGAGGTGGGCGATCGGGTTCTTTTCTTGGCGTTGCAATGTGGTCATGTTCCTGTCTCCTTAGAGATCGATGTCGCAGGCGCCCGCGGCTGCGGACACACAGGTTTGGATCAGCACGCCGTCACCGGGCGCGGCGGTGGTGACGTCGCCATTGCGAAGGTCGCGCACCGCTCCTTCGCGCAGTGGTGCCACGCAGCCGAAGCAGATGCCCATCCGGCATCCCGACGGCATCAGCACGCCGGCGGCTTCGCCGGCGTCGAGCAGCGTCTGGTCGCCTGGGGTCTCGAGGACGGTCGCGGACTTGGTGAACGTGACGGTGCCGCCCTCCCCGGCGGTCACCACGGTGGGCCGGAACCGTTCGGTGTGCAGGCGCTCGGGCATGCCTTGGGCGCCCCAGTGCTGCTCGAGGACGTCCAGCATGCCGGTGGGTCCGCATGCCCAGGTCTCGCGCTCCGCGAGGTCGTCGACCAGTGCGCCGAGTTCGGCGGTGCTGAGCATGCCGTCGGTGTCGGTGTGCTTCTCGATCAAGCGGATTCGGCCCTGGCGGGCCAGCATGCGCAGTTCGCCTGCGAAGATCACGTCGTTGGGTGTGGGGGCGCTGTGCACGACCACGATGTCGTGGATGTGGTTGGGCATGTTGCGCAGCATTCCCATCACCGGGGTGATACCGCTGCCCGCCGTGACGAACAAGACCTTGTGCGGCGCTGCGGCAGGAAGGGTGAATTCTCCTGCAGCGTGGTCGAGTTGGACGATGGTGCCGACTGTGGCGCGTCGCACGAGGTGGTTGGAAACCTTGCCGTCGGGGATGGCCTTGACGGTGATCGCGATGCAGCCGTCGGACCGGTCGGTGTCGGAGGTCAGTGAGTAGGCCCGCCATTGACGGACGCCGTCGACGTCGACACCGATGCGGATGTACTGGCCGGGCGTGTGGGTGCGCCAACCGCGGCCCGGCTTGATGACCAGGCTGACTGCGTCGCGGGTTTCGGGGTGAATCGCCACGATCCGACCGCGCAGCTCGGTGCCGGCGCGCAGCGGGTCGATGATGTCGAGGTAATCGGCGGGGACCAGAGGCGTGGTGACCCTCTCGGCGAGCCGGAGGAACCGGCCGCGCAGCGTGCCCATCGGGGTGACCCTGGGTGCTGTTGTTGTCATAGGACCACGATCGCAATCATTCGGTATAAACTCTTGGCCATCGGGGGTGAACTACCCACCACGATTTGTTCGGAAAGAATAGATTTGATGGACGAGGCATCGGGGGCGGAAGGGCGACGGGTCACCGGCCTGGAGCTGAACGACCAGGTCGTCGCCGCTTTGCGGGGCGTTCTGCCTGCGGTCGCCGAACGCACTGTGGCCGCCGTCACCATCGAGGTGCCCAGCTATGCGGATGCATTCAGCGGGCGGATGGGTCAACGGATCGAGAGTGCCGTACAGATGGCGCTTGGCGCCTTCCTCCAATTGGCCGCCCGTTCACAGGACCCCGATTCCGGCCCGCCGTTGTCACCTGCACTTGAAGGCGCCTACGAACTCGGCCGCGGCGAGGCGCGTCAAGGGCGATCTATGGACGCGCTGCTATCTGCCTATCGCGTCGGGGCGCGGGTGGCGTGGCGTGAGCTCTCGGAAACCGCCGTCAATGGCGGCCTGCCACCGCTGATGATCGCCCGGTTCGCCGAGTTGGTGTTCGCGTATATCGACGAACTCTCCGCGGCAAGCGTTTCCGGGCATGCCGATGAACTGGCCTCCACGGATCGAGAACGGCGGCGTCATCTTGACGGCCTTGCGCAGCACCTCCTCACCGGGGCGCCTACCGAGATACTGCAGGCAGGTGCCGAACGTGCTGAGTGGCGTCCACCGGACACCCTCACCGCGGCAATACTTCCGTCCGCCCAGACGCGCGGCGTGGTGTCCCGATTCGGACAGTCCACACTGCAACTCAGTGGGGACCTGCCCGGCATCGACTCCTCCGAGTCCGTCGTCGTGCTGCTCATCCCAGATATGCATGGTCCCAACCGATCCCGTTTACTGCGAGAACTTCAGGACCGCCGGGCAGTGGTCGGGCCTGCCCGCACCTGGACGCGGGCCCAGTCGTCCTATCACCGCGCCCTGCAGGCCCGCGAACTGCACCTGTCAGGAGACGACACCGACACGATCGACACCGACACCCGTCTCGTCGAACTCGTCCTCGGCGCCGACCGCGAAGCCGCTGATGATCTCCGCCACCAGGTACTCGCACCGCTGGATCAGTTGCGTCCCAACACCGCCGAACGGCTTGCCGAAACACTGCGATCGTGGCTGCTACACCAAGGCCAACGCGACGCTGTGGCGGCGGACCTATTCGTCCACGCCCAAACCGTGCGCTACCGCATGACCCAGATCCGCGAGCTCTACGGCGAACGTCTCAACGATCCTCAGACGGTCCTGGAACTCATCGTCGCCCTGTCCATCCCGACCACGGTCGGCTCGCCAGATGCGTCATGAGGTGACCGGCGTAGCCTGAGCTGATTCCCATCCAAGGCGAGGCTGTCGACCCGATCCGAGTCGCCGTGCTGGCGCCGATCGCTTGGCGGACACCGCCCCGTCACTACGGGCCGTGGGAGCAGTTCGCCTCGTTGCTCACCGAGGGGCTGGTAGCGGCCGGCCATGACGTCACGCTGTTCGCCACCGCGGACTCGATCACCACCGCCGGCTTGCGCGCGACCGCGCCGTCTGGCTGGTCCGAAGACGCGACGATCGACGCCAAGGTCGCGGAGTGCCTGCACATCTCCTCCGTGTTCGAGCGCGCTGGCGAGTTCGACATCATCCACAACGGGTTCGACTTCCTGCCACTGACGTACAGCGATCTCGTCACCACACCGGTAGTCACCACGATCCACGGGTTCTCGTCCGACCGGATCCTTCCCGTCTACGAGCGCTACGACAGCACAGGAGCGTACGTGTCGATCAGTGACGCCGATCGACACCCGAATCTGCACTACGCCGCCACCATCCACCACGGAATCGACATCGACCAGTTCGCGGTCCATCCGAGTCCCGGCGAGCATCTGCTGTTTTTCGGACGGATCCACCCCGACAAGGGCACCGCCCACGCGATCGAGGTCGCCCGCCAATGTGGCCGCCGGCTCGACATCGCCGGGATCATCCAAGACGAGGATTACTTCCGCGACGCGGTCGCGCCGCACGTCGACGGTGAGCAGGTGCGCTACCTCGGCGCCGTCGAAAAGTCTGAGCGCGCCGAGGTATTGGGGAGTGCGCGCGCGCTGCTCCACCTGATCGCCTTCGACGAGCCGTTCGGCTACAGCGTCGTCGAGGCGATGGCCTGTGGCACACCGGTCATCGCTAACTCGAGAGGCTCGATGGGGGAGCTGATTTCGCACGGGGTCACCGGCTTTCTCGTCGACGACATGGATTCGGCGGTCGCCGCGGTCGGTGCAGCAGGCGAGCTTGACCGACGCGCGATCGCCGAACTCGCCGCCGAACGCTTCACAGTCGCCACCATGATCGACAAGTACGTAGCGGTGTACCGCGACGTCATTGGCACTCGGAAGTGACTCTGGGCGACCGACGCGATGCTTGGTGGAAGTCTGCTGTCGTCTACCAGATCTATCCGCGCAGTTTCGCCGACTCGAACGGCGACGGGTTCGGAGATCTGGGTGGCATCATCGGGCGGCTCGACTATCTGCGGGCGCTCGGGGTCGACGTGATCTGGTTGTCGCCGATTTACCGTTCACCGCAAGCCGATAACGGATACGACATCAGTGACTACCGCGACATCGATCCGATGTTCGGCACCCTGGCCGAATTCGACACCCTCCTCGCCAAGGTGCACGAACTTGACATGAAGCTGGTGATGGACCTGGTGGTCAACCACACCTCGGATGAGCACCCGTGGTTCGTCGAGTCGCGTTCATCACGCGATAACCCGAGGCGGGATTGGTACCTCTGGCGGGACGCTCGTGGCGGTGCCGAGCCGAACAACTGGGGCTCATTCTTCGGGGGATCGGCATGGGAATGGGACGAGATCACCGAGCAGTACTACCTGCACTTGTTCGACCGCAAGCAACCGGACCTGAATTGGGAGAACCCGCAGGTGCGAAAGGCCGTGCAGGACATCATGGTTTGGTGGCTCGACCGTGGTGTCGACGGCTTCCGCATGGATGTCATCAATTTCATCTCCAAGACCGAAGGACTCCCCGACGCACCGGCGATCCTGGGCCAGCGCTTCGTCATTGCCTTCGGCGGGTTCGCCGACGGACAGCCCGTGCACGAGTACCTCGCCGAGATGACCCGCGAGGTCTTCTCCGGCCGCGACGGCGACTTCATAACCATCGGCGAGATGCCGGGCGTGACGCCCGAACAAGCGCGGCTCTACACCGATCCCACCCGAGGTGAGCTGAACATGGTCTTTCAGTTCGAGCACGTGTTCGTCGATCAGAGTCAGGAGAATAAGTTCGACTATCGCGGTTTCGACTTGCCCGTCCTGAAGAAATCGCTCCATCGGTGGCAGGCGGCGTTGGCGGAGATCGGTTGGAACAGCCTGTACTGGAACAACCACGACCAGCCCCGCGTCGTGACCCGGTTCGGCGACGACGACCCGGATTATTGGGCCGCCTCGGCGAAGGCGCTCGCAACCGTTCTGCACGGCATGCGTGGCACGCCGTTCGTCTATCAAGGCGAGGAACTCGGAATGACGAACTACCCATTCCGGATTCCGCAGGACCACAAGGACGTCGAGGCCGTGAACTATTACAAGAATGTGCTCGAACTGGGCGGCGACGAGGGCGCGGCACTGGCCGGTCTAGCCAAGATCAGCCGCGATAACGCCCGCACACCAATGCAATGGGACGCGGGACCGAACGCCGGATTCACCACCGCTGACCCATGGCTGCCGGTCAACCCCAACCACACGTGGCTGAACGCCGCAGCCCAGATCGACGCAAGGGATACGGTTTTCGCGCATTACCAAGCTCTCATTCGCCTCCGCCACGAATTGCCCATCCTGGTGGATGGCGACTTCACGCCGCTGATGTCGGAGGACCCGCAGATTTGGGCGTACACCAGAACGACCCCGAACAGGAAGCTCCTCGTGCTCGCCAATTGCGGACGTGATCCCCGGACTGTCGAGATCGGCCGAGAATGGATCGCGGCCGATCTACTGCTCGGCAACCTGCCCGATACCCCGGCCACGTCGACTACAACGTCCCTGGACCTGGCCGGCTGGGACGCGCGCATCTACTCCGCTGCCCGTTGACGGATCACGCTTCGGGCCGAACGGACCGCCAACCCAAGCGAAATCAGCAGTCTTGAGTCAAGCGGACGCTTGCAATCCACATCGGTTGCCGCAGCCCTGAATGCAGTTGGGTTCTACGCCGCGGTGGCGTGGACCCGGGCCGTACCGCGGTAGGGCCCTTACATTTTCGTGTATCGCGCCATGGCGAAGCTGTACAAGCCGTAGGTGATGATTCCCAGGCCCGCCGCGATCAGGAGCGCTGCTCCGTATGGTTGGGCCCCGAGCGTTTTTAGGGCCCCGTCGAGTCCAGTGGCCTTGTTCGGCTCCGAACGACCCGCCGCGGCGATGACCAACACTCCGGCACCGGCGATAGCCAGGCCTTTGGCGATGTAGCCCACCATCCCCAGTCGGCGTACCAGGTCACTGGACTTGCCTTTGAG
>JAVRPX010000773.1:0-6173 GCA_032161985.1 Mycobacterium sp. | reverse complement strand
ATCTGAAGCGCGCGGTGATCTGCTCACTCGACCGGGTCGGACGGTTGTTTGGTGAACATAAGAAGTTTGCCCGGATGGCGCTTGGTGAGGTCGCCAATATTCCCTCCCCCAAGATCCTAGAACTTGGGTGCGGCTACGGCGGGCTGTCGCGCGAGCTGATGAAGAATCACCCCACGGCTGAGGCCACGGTGACCGACATCGATCCCACATTTGTGGCCGCCGTGGCCGCCAGCGACATTGGCAGTCACCCCCGCGCCACAGTGCGGGAAATGGACGCCACCGCAATCGACGCCCCCGACGGCTATTACGACCTCGTCGTGTTTTCGTTGTCGTTGCATCACTTGCCGCCTGCGATGGCCGCCCGAGTGTTCGCCGAAGGGACCCGCGCTGGGGGCAAGTTGTTTATCATTGACGCCCGCAGGCCGCGAGCGCCGCTCCACTTGGTGCTGCTGGCTGTGACGCTGCCGTTCAATAGGCTATTCCCGTTTGCACACGATGGGTTCATCAGCTCGCTACGCGCCTACAGCCCGTCGGCGCTGCGTGCGCTCGCCTATTATGCCGACCCGGCGATTACCGTCGAATTCCGCAGCCGACGGTGGGGTCCGGAGGTGGCGGTTGCCAGTCGCGCACGGCAAACCGGCAATCGCCATACGGATCGCGAACCGTGATCCCGTTGAACTTGCACAGCTCACGGTCGTGGCTCCAAACGGTCGCGCCGCCCGTGCAGGCGCACGAGAGCGCCTAGGTGGGCCGCTATTGAAGGCCGCCCGCCCAGCGCCTGGCGGCGCGGCGGGCCGAACTGGACCTCGGGGCACGTTTCATGCGATGTGCTAGTACCCCGCTTGCCCGCGCGCACATAACTCACCTGTGTCAGCAGTCCTGATAGGTCACATCAGGCTACTTTCTCGAAACTTGTCGGAACGCTGGGCGAATCCCGTTGGCTCTAGTAAAATTTTGCTTCGACTGTGATGGTCTGGAGAACCGATGAGCATCAATCCGTACGACGACGAAGATGGTCGCTTTTTCGTCTTGGCCAACGACGAGGAGCAACACAGCCTGTGGCCGGCCTTCGCCGACGTTCCAGCCGGCTGGCGGGTGGTTTACGGCGACGCGGACCGCGCTGCGTGTCTGGACTACATCGAACAGAACTGGACCGACATGCGGCCAAAGAGTTTGCGCGAGAAGCTGGCAGAGGGCCCGCGGTTGTCAGAGTAAACCGTGTGAGTCGCGGGAGTCGGATGGAACTCGAGAACCGGGCAATTCCGCTGACGCGCTGCGCTGGTGTTGCCCCAGTCGGTGGCCCTCACCGGAAGACTTCCACGCATGCTGGTCACTGCCACGTCAAGATGCCAAGTCCAAACCCCTTCTGCGGTGGCGGTGCTATCACCTGAGTGTTTGGATTTGGCGGTGTTGGTGCTGGCCGGTGAGCCTGCCCGGCCGATGGCGGATGCGTGGGTGCCCGGGTGACTGGTGATCAACGCCTACGGCCCGGCCGAAACGTGGAAACCAGGCCAGCGCTCGGCAGGGTGGGCACTGAGAGCCGGACGCCGGTTCAATCCTTGGTGAACCAGTACATCCGGAACGACAGTTCTCCGCTTTGCAGGTCGCGATAGGGTGCGGAGCCCTGCCCGACTGTGAATGCGTGGGCGAAGCGGCGCAGGAACGCCGACCGATACTGATCCGACAGGTTCAGTGACCAATGATGATTTTTCTCTATCGCGTTCAGGACCTCCGCATTGACAATCCGGCCAGAACGTAGCCGCATAGGCGCATCGACGATCGCCGACTCCCACTCGACAATATGGTGGCGGGGGCGCACATCCGCGTACAGAAAATGCCCTCCCGGACGAAGCACGCGCGCCACTTCGGCGAGGAAACGGGCAAATCGAGGGTAGCAATGCGATGCTTCGACATTAATCACCGCGTCGAAGGACTGGTCGACGAAGGGCAGGTTCTCGGCGTCACCCTGCACGAAATCCAGGCCAGGCAGATTGTGCCTTCCTCGGCAAAACGCAACACCGGCCGGGTTCCAGTCCAGGCCCGTATACGAGGCCGGCCGTAAGGTGCGCACGAGGTACGAAGCTCCGCCCCCGTGGCCGCAACTGACCTCAAGCACCCGTGCGCCGTTGAGATCAGCCTGCGTCGCCGTGCGGTGGTAGAGCTGGATGTAGAACCGGTTGGGCTCGTCGGATTCCACCAGCGGCAGAGCCATTGGCGGATCCTCCTCATACCCCAAGTTCAGAAATAAGACATCGTCCGCGGAGAGCCGACGGGTTAACAAGGGATACCAGTGCTTCCAGAGGAATACCCGCGAGAACCAAGCGAATGTCGCGCGGTTGACGAGACTTGAGCCCATTTCCTTAACGCTTTCGTATCGAGAGTGCGTGATGGCCATGCCGGGAGGTATGACAGGTACCAAATCTTCCATATTTGGGCCGGGGCCCTGTGACGCCCAATACGCCAGCGTGGCAACTGGAACGGTCAACCGCGCAGCGGATTGTTGTCATGTCCGTTCCGGTGATATCGCCGCTGGCGGTGGCGATGGCGGCCTCCATCGTGACGGCCACCAGTTCGCTCGCCCTACCAGTACAGCGATCGCCGGCACGGTGATGGTACGTACCAGGAAGGTATCCAGCAGAATCCCTGTCCCGACAACGAAGCCGGCCTGGACGATGGTGCTGATGCTGGCGAACAACAGACCGAACATCGAGGCGGCGAAGATGAGACCCGCCGTAGTGATCACACCGCCGGTAGAGCCAACGGTGCGGATAACACCGGAACGCATGCCGCGCGGAGACTCGTCACGAATCCGGGAAATGAGCAGCATATTGTAATCCGCACCCATTGCGACCAATATGATGAAGGCCAGCCCGGGAACGCTCCAATGCAATTCCTGGCCAAGTATGAATTGGAACACGATGACGCCGATACCGAGCGCCGCTAAATAAGAAATAATAACCGAACCGATCAGGTACAACGGCGCAACGATCGCGCGCAGCAGACCGATCAAAATCAGAAGCACAACGATAATGGTCAAGGTGATGATGAATCGGATGTCGTGATTATAGTAGTTACGCGCGTCCCGGAGGGTAGCGGGAT
This sequence comes from Mycobacterium sp., assembly GCA_032161985.1. Classification (GTDB taxonomy): domain Bacteria; phylum Actinomycetota; class Actinomycetes; order Mycobacteriales; family Mycobacteriaceae; genus Mycobacterium. Next base: position 3,074 of record JAVRPX010000773.1, on the reverse strand, counting down.
ATCCCGTCATCGATATCGAGGCATCGGCCAGCGCGGTATTGGGTTGAGCCCCCCGAGCGGTATCGATAATCAAATTGACCTGATCCATTGCGGCGGTGCTGAATGGATCGAGTTTCGTTTGTACCAAGTACCTTGCCGCATGACCATCGGCCGACATGAAAAACGCGGCGGCTTGCTTGAAATCGTCCGAAGTCAGCACTTGCGGAGGAATATAGAACCCCGTCATCGGTGGCTTCGCCGCGTCATTCTTCATGGCCAGCAGGAACGCCGACGCGTGGCCGAGGTCCGCGCCCATCCGTTTGGTCTGGTCCACCAGTTCTTGCACGCCGTCGGCCACTTGTCGGCTCCCATTGGCGAGAGCATCGAGGCCTTGTTGCATAGCGGCCAGCGGGGACTGGATGCCGCCAGAATCGCCCAGCCCCCATGAACCCATGGAGCCGGCGACTGAGTTCATTGACGCGATCAGTCCGGTGACCGTCTGCGACAAGTTCGATAGCGGCCCGGTCGACTGCAGTTGGCGGACGAGGCCCGCGAGCTTGTCGAGGGTGCCGTCGTTCCGGGCGGTTTGCAGGTTGTGGAACTGAACACGCGCGCTGCGGCAGACGGGATTGCTGTCGCAGTACGGGCTGCGGTCGAGGGCGATGACCACGGGGTCGATCCACTCGAAGCTGTTGACCATGTAGCCGAAGCTCATCTGCAGCGTGTCGCCGAGCGCACGAATGCCGCTGATGAGGCGGTCGGCGTCGCCGACTTGGCCGAGCGTCTTGTCCCCACCGAACTGTCCGAACTGTTTCTGGATCAACGAGAGAGCGTTAAGGAGGCTGCCGACACGGGACATGGCACTGGTGATCTGGTCACGGAGGTCGCCAAGGCTGTCGGCCAGCTGGTCGGCGCCCGAAGCCAGTCGGTTGAGGTCATCGGTGCGGCCGCCGATCAATGCGGATGCGTCGTTTAGCCGCTTGCCTACTTCGCCGGCCTGATGGGTGGTGCTGGCTTCTTCCAGCGGTATTCCGGAGGGCCGGGTGATCCCCCGGACCGTCGCGATACCGGGCAGTTGGCTTACCCGCTGTGTCATTTGCTCCAGGTCGGCAAGCGCTTCCGGTGTCCGTAAGTCGTGGGATGATTCGATTAACAGGTACTGGGGAATCATTGAATTCAGCGGGAAACGTCGATTAATCGCCGCATACCCGACGGAGCTCTCGACGGAATCCGGCAGCGCCTTGCGGTCGTCCCAGTTATAGCGGACCACGCCCACGCAGCTGGCCAGAATGAGCAGCACGACCAAACTGGCGACCAGATTGGCCTTGGGTCGGCGCACAATTCGTATTCCAGATCGCCGCCAGAAACGAGTGGTGAGGTCGCGCCGTGGCGAGACCCATCCACGGCGCCCGGCGAGCACGATGATGGCCGGCAACAGCGTCACCGCGGCAAGGAAAGCCACACCGATCGCAATGGCCAACGCCGGGCCGATAGTTGAAAACAGTCCTAATCGGGCGAAGGTCATCCCGAGAAGGGTGACGCCCACCGTCGCCGCGGATGCGGCGATCACTTTGCCGATGGAGCTCAACGCGCTCTTTACCGCTCGATCCGAATCCGCGCCGAGCCGCAAGTAGTCGTGATAGCGGCTGATTAGAAAGATGGCGTAATCAGTTCCCGCGCCGGCCACCATCCCGCTAAGGAGGACAATGGTCTGGTTCGAAACAGCCAGGCCCAGTTGGGCGGCTCCAGCCACAACGGCCTGCGCAATCGTCAGGGAGGCGCCGATGGTGATCAACGGCAGCAAGATGGTGCCCGGTTTTCGGTAGATGATCACCAGGATGAGGAGCAACAAAATTATGATCGCGAGCTCGGTCTTTGTTTGATCCCGCGCACTGACCTCAATGGAGTCGGCGACGGTTGCCGCTGGTCCGGTCAGGTTTGTGGTCAAAGTAGATCCCGCAACCGTGTGTTTGACGATGCCGGCGACCCGTGTGTACGCGGCGTAGGACTCCGGCGAGCCCAGCTCGCCCGAGAGGCCGATCGGCATGATCCAGGCCTTGCCATCCTGACTACTGAGCGCCTCGCGTAACTGCGGTGTGCCAACGAATTCCTGCAGCATCACGACGTCTTGACTGTCCCGATGTAGGCGGTCGACCAGAGTTCGGTAGAGCTGCTCGTCAGCCCGTCCAAGCCCCTTGTCGTTGGTCAGGAGCACCAAGAGCACGTTCTCTGAGCCAGCTTCGTGAAAAGCCGCGGTCATCTGTCGCGTCGCGACGGTCGAAGGGGCGCTGGCCGGCAGGGAGGCGACCGGATGCTTGTGGGTCATCTCTGTCAAAGACGGGAGCACCGTCGGCAGAACAACCGCAAGCGCGACCCAGCACCCGATCACAACCCACGGCCACCGCACGACGAAGTCACCTAGCCGTTGGAAAACACCAGCTCTAGCTGTGCTCGTCGTGTCCGTCCGGGGTGACACTGCGCACCTTGTCCCCACTGAATAGTTCTGTGGCTCATCCCACCGATGTCAGTACACGGTGCGGTCCGCCGATTGGTTCAATCTTCGTTCCATCGCGACGATTACTCCAGTGAGTGGGCGGTGATCACGGCGGTGTCCAAACGGTTGGGGATGAACGTCGAGACTCTGCGTGAATCGTTGACACTGCGCGTCATCGAATGGGGAGTCCACCGACCCGTCCAGTTCAACGCGGACCGGCCCAGATACCGAACACCGGCGCCTCCGACAACCAGTCGCACAACGTCGCTGCTGTGCGCATTGAACCGTTCCGCCTGCCCGGCCGTGTCACTGGCGGACGGGTCACTGGCGGACGCAACCGCAAATGGACACCTAACGGCGGCGGCACTCCACACTCGCCGCAGGCGAGACCATCGCATCCTTTCATCGTGAGGACACGGCCATGAAACGACACCTTCAGCTCGCTGGTTGCGCACTCGGAGTGCTGCTCGCCACCGCATGTAACTCGGGCGGCACCAGCGGATATCAGAAGTCGGCAACGCCGCAGGGGAGTGCCACCGCACCCGCCAGCGACGCCCCCGTGAACCCGGCCGGACCCGCCGGCATCACGACCGCACAGAAC
>JAVRPX010000772.1:0-2642 GCA_032161985.1 Mycobacterium sp. | reverse complement strand
GAGTGCGATGGACGTTGGGTGCGCCTCGGCCAGCGTCTGACCGATGGGGGCCGGTGTGCTCTGCGCCGCCTTGGCCGCGCACGGAGAAGCAACGCCTAGGAGTGTCGTCCTTCTGACGCCTGGCCATTCTTCTCAGAACTAACGTTGTGGGTTTCTCGAAAGCCGCAGCGGAATTATCGAAGTGGGGCGGAGTGTCGCCGCAGAGATTGAGCCTTTCCTTAGCCAGCCGTGATGTCAACCCGCGCATCCGCCTTTTCGTCGAGGCCAAAGACCTGCACTGCGGCTGACTTTCCTTTCAGCACATGGAAGCCCCGGTCCATGAGTCCGGGCGGTCGAGAAGCCAAGGCATCGACGCACTGCTGGGTCAGAAGGACCGCGTCGCGGGTGATTTTCGTGAGTTGCTCGACGCGGGCGGCGACGTTGACGGCGTCGCCGATCAAGGTGAACTCAAGCTTTCCTCCGCCGCCGATGGTGCCCGCGATCACCACGCCGGTGTTGACTCCGATGCCGATCCGAAGCTCCCCGCCGAACCGCTCGGCGACAAGTCGGTGAATCAGCAATGCGGCGCTCACCGCTGCATCGGCGTGCTGGGCAAGGACGTTCGGCGCTCCGAATACCGCCAGTGCGCCATCGCCGAGGAACTTGTTGACATGCCCTCCGGCCTCAACAACGGCGGGCACCACGATCTCGAACAGAGCGTTGAGGCGGGCGACCGCGTCCTCGGCGGTGTTGGACTCCGCGTACGGCGTGAAGTCGCGGACGTCGACGAACATCACCGTCACCTCGCGGCGCTCGCCGGTGAAGACATCGTCACCCTGTTCGAGCAAACGCGCGGCCAAGGTGGGATCGACGTAGGTGCCAAACGCCGCCTGCAGTCGTTGCCGCTCAGCCAAACCCGCTTGCATGCGGTTGAACGACGCCGCCAGCGCACCGAGGTCGTCGTCTTGAACCACCGGCAGGCGCTGGCTGTAGTCACCGGCCGCAACACGTTCGGTTCCCTCGGCGAGATCGCGGATCGGCTGCAGCGACGGTGAAAATATGGCGCCGACCACCATAGGCACCCCGAAAACAACCGTCAACGCGGCCCCGAGCACAACGGCGAGGACAGGGACTTCACTGGCTCGATCAATTGCGGCCGCCAGCACTGCGCCCATGACAGCGAATAAGAACGCCACTGCCAGCATGGCCACGTTGGACCACGCCGCGAAGGTCGGGTGGGAGCGAGGCAGCGAATCACCGATCCCACTATCACCGGCGATCGCGACCCTGACTGGACGCAGCGCAGCTTCCACAAAGCCGTGCAAACCGACCAGTTGTACGGCAGCTCCATAGACTGTCCCCAAGATCCCGTACTGGACGAGCCGAGACCAGGACGCCCCCTCCACCGCACCGACGAAAACTGTTAGGAGGGCGGCGCAAACAGCGTTGCTCCAAACGGTTCGAACAATCGCACCCCGACTCCAAAGGTAGGTCGCTTCCAGTGCCCTGGTTCTGTCGACGTTGCAGCCGGATGACCAGCGCTCCACCAGGCGGAGGGCGCCTAGGCCGGGAAGAGCCATCACGTACACGAGCAACAGCACGGCGACAACCGTGACAGCGGCAGCCTCAACGTAGCGATCAGACTCTTCGAAAGCGGTAGCGGCAAATGCAGGAACAGCGTAAACGGGCACCAGCACAGTGGACGCGATCGCATAGATCGCCCAGGAGTACCGCGCTCCGTACCTATCCCACGCCCACTGCCATATGCGATCCATGCCCGGAGACTAAAACGCCTCGTCACCTTGTAATTCGTGTTTGACCGCGTTGCATCGGCGACGGCACGGTATTCGAGTCGCCAAGCTTCATTCAGTGTCAAGCCTGGCCTAGAATCTCGAAACTGAAGATTTGCAACGCCTTGGTCGAAAGCTACTGCCCACCAGATAGTGCCAGTTGGATCCGTCTCGAAAGATGTTCCTAAACGCCTGTCTCATATTGAGGACTTATGCGACTTGTGAGACACTAGTTCCATGGTCATCGACACCGCTCCCGCCGTCACTGGAACCCAGCTCGGATACGCCCGCGTCAGCACGACGCACCAGTCGCTCGACCAGCAGATGGATGCATTGACCGCAGCAGGGGTGGACGCCAGCCGCGTCTACACGGACAAGCTGTCGGGGACTGCTACCCGTACACACCGTCCAGGGCTTGCCGCGCTCTTGGACTATGCCCGCGAGGGTGACGCCATCGTGGTTGTCGGCATCGACCGCCTGGGCCGCAATGCCGCCGAGGTGATGACGACCATCCGCGATCTTGGCGAACGGGGAATCGTGCTGCGATCACTGCGGGAAGGGATCGACACCTCGAACGCTGCGGGCCGCATGGTGGCCGGTGTTCTCGCCAGCCTTGCCGAGCTTGAACTGGAACTCGGCAAGGAACGTCGCACGGCATCGCGGGATGCGCGTCGGGCACGCGGGCAGTCCATTGGCCGACCGAAGGCACTGGATCAGTCGAAGGTGGCCCTAGCGCAGCGCATGCACGCCAGCGGCGAGTCGGCGGGCACCATCGCCGCAACTCTGGGTGTCAGCCGAGCCACGGTCTACCGTGCGCTCGGCAATGATGACGCTACGACCGGGTAGGCGGATCGCTGCGCCATGCGCGGGCAC
>JAVRPX010000771.1:0-2645 GCA_032161985.1 Mycobacterium sp. | reverse complement strand
GGTGCCGTCGGCCTTCGGCGCGGGCACGGACGCGATGGCGACGGGTCGCTGTTCGGGCGGCGCCTGTCGCAGCGCGGCGAACACGAGGATGCCGATGATTGCCCCGGCCGCAACGACGATCGCGGCGATCATCAACGCGCGCGGGGGCCCGTCATTGGTCTCGGCATCCACGGCCCAAACTCTAAGGGCGAACTCCATTGGCGATCGGACAGGTCAGGGTGCGGGTGATGCCGGTGACCTGCTGCACGCTCGGAACGACATTGGCCTGCAGGTCGGCAAGGTCATCGGCGCCGATGCGCACGACGACGTCGTACGGGCCGGTGACGTACTCCGACGACAACACACCCGGGAGGGCGGCGAGCTGCTTGGCGACGACCTCGGCGCGGCCCACCTCGGTCTGGATCAGCATGAAAGCCTCGACCACCTGCTGTCCCTCCCTCTCGCTGCATAGAATCCACGCCGCAGGGCCCAAACGTACCGCAGCTCAGGGGAGGTGACATGGCGAGCGATGAGCCCGCCGACACACTGGCGGGACTGGGCGAGTTCGCCCTGATCGACCGGCTGGTGGCCGGCCGTGAACAGCCGGACACGGTTGCGCTGGGGCCGGGTGACGACGCCGCGATCGTGTTCGCCCGCGACGGGAAGACGGTGGTGTCCACCGACATGCTCGTCGAAGGGCAGCACTTTCGCCTGGACTGGTCTTCACCGCACGACATCGGACGCAAGGCGATCGCGCAGAACGCCGCCGACATCGAGGCGATGGGCGCGGCGGCCACTGCGTTCGTCGTGGCTTTCGGCGCGCCCGGTGACACGCCGTCGGGACAAGCACTGGAGTTGGCCGACGGCATGTGGCAGGAGGCGCGGCTGCTCGGCGCCGGAATCGTCGGCGGTGATCTGGTCAGCGCCCCGCAATGGGTGATTTCGGTGACTGTGCTGGGGGATCTGGACGGCCGCGCGGCGGTCCGTCGTGACGGCGCCCGTGTCGGTGACGCGGTCGCCGTGACCGGGGATGTCGGCTGGTCAGCCGCCGGATATGCGTTGTTGCTCAACGGCGTTGCGACCTTTGAAGCGCTGCGTCGCCGTCACTTGGTTCCGGAGCCGCCGTATGGTCAGGGACGCGTCGCGGCAGACGCGGGTGCTACGTCGATGACTGATGTCTCCGACGGGCTGGTGGCCGACCTCGGGCACATCGCGCGTGTGTCGGGTGTCGGGATCGATCTGTCGCGCGACGCGCTGGGCGCCGACCACGATGCACTCGCCTCAGCGGCCACCGCGTTGGTGATGGACCCGTGGGTCTGGGTGCTCGCGGGAGGCGAGGACCACGCGCTGGTCGCGACGTTCCCGGGACCGCCGCCGGTCGGCTGGCGGGTGATTGGGCGGGTGCTTGACGGCCCGCCGAGGGTCCTGATTGACGGCGAACGGTGGCACGGAGACTCGGGCTGGCAGTCGTTCTGACCGACGACGCACGCTAGGTTGACTTTCCATGACCGCACGCCCCCTGAACGAACTCGTCGAACAAGGCTGGGCTCGCGCGCTGGAACCCGTCGGCCCACAGGTCGCTCAGATGGGCGAGTTTCTACGGGCTGAGCTCGCGGCGGGCCACCGTTATCTGCCTGCCGGCCCGAATGTGTTGCGCGCCTTCACGTTCCCGTTCGATCAGGTGCGGGTGCTCATCGTCGGGCAGGATCCCTACCCGACGCCGGGGCACGCGGTCGGCCTGAGCTTCTCGGTGGCGGCCGACGTGCGACCGCTGCCGCGCAGCCTGGACAACATCTTCGCCGAGTACCGCAAGGATCTGGGTTATCCACCGCCGGCCACCGGCGACCTCACACCGTGGGCCGAGCGCGGCGTCATGCTCCTGAACAGGGTGCTCACCGTGCGACCGAGCAATCCGGCGTCACACAGGGGCAAGGGCTGGGAAGCGGTGACCGAATGCGCGATCCGTGCACTCATGGCCCGCGAGCAGCCGCTGGTGGCCCTGTTGTGGGGTCGCGACGCTTCGACGCTGAAACCGATGCTCGACCGTACCGACTGCACGGCGATCGAATCGCCGCATCCCTCGCCGCTGTCGGCGTCGCGCGGCTTCTTCGGCTCGCGGCCTTTCAGTCGCGCCAACGAGCTGCTTGAGAAGATGGGCGCCGACCCCGTCGACTGGCGCCTGCCTGGCTGAGGGTCAGTCGTGTTGGCGCAGGTAGGTGCGGCCGTCGACGACGATGGTGTCGGGGTCCGTGGCGGTGATGGTCAAGGTCGACGGCCCCGGAGGGCAGCCGGGGTCTCCGCATTCGTCCATCGAAAGCTGTAACACGCCGCCCTCGGCCTGCAGTTCATAGCGTCCGTCGATCATGACCATCGCGCAGGTCTCAGAGCCGGCCACGTAGCGGTAGACGCCGTTTGGGGAGAACGCGAATATCCCCGCTGCGGTCCCGCACTCACCGATATCTCCGAGTGTGGGGGGACCCGCCCACGACCCCACCAGTGTCTGCGCGTCGACGGCCGCAGCGAGTGGAGCTGGGGCGAGGGCGATCGCGAGCATCGCCGTCGCGGCGGCAAGCGCTGCCCGGGAGACGATCTTGAACGCATACCCGAACATGGATACGACACCCTTCCGCCCGGAGACTTGCACAAACCGGCGCCAGGACAGGGTA
>JAVRPX010000770.1:0-5131 GCA_032161985.1 Mycobacterium sp. | reverse complement strand
GGCTGCGACTGCTGTACCTGTCCGACGGTCAAGTGCTCGACTACACGCCCGATCTCGACGAGCTGTTGCGGTTCGAGAAGACCTTGATGGCGATCTGGCGGGCCATCCAATCCGCTGGCGCCACAGGTGATTTCAGGCCGCATCCGTCGCGGCTGTGCGACTGGTGCGCCCACCACTCCCACTGCCCTGTGTTCGGCGGCACTCCTCCGCCGTACCCCGGTTGGCCGCAGGCGCCCGACGAGGGTGACGATGACACGGTGTTGCACACCTCGGAGCCTGCTGCGTGATCGACTGCCTCTACCGTCGGCTTCCTGCCGACGGGGAATTCCAACTGTTCGAGTCCACCGACGGCACCCGTAGCAACTGGGACCCCGAAATCCAGCACGGCTCACCGCCGCTCGCGCTGATGACCAAGCTCATCGAGGAGTTGGCGGCCGATTCCGGATTGCGCGTCGGACGGCTGACGCTGGACATCCTCGGCGCAATCCCGGTCACGCAGGCGCGGGTTCGGGCATGGGTGGAGCGCCCGGGATCGCGCATCTCCCTGATGGCCGCCGAGATGTCGGCTCCGCGTCCCGACGGCACCGAGCGCGCCGTCGCACGAGTGACCGCATGGCTGCTCGCGACCAGCGACACGGCCGACGCCGTGATCGACCGGTATCCCCCACTCGTCGAAGGCGATTCGCTCGCGGTGCCGCACGCGTGGGTGGGCCGTAACGGCTACCTGGACACAGTGAACTGGCGGCAGGCACCACCCGTCGAGGGTCAGTCAAACGTGGCGTGGCTCAGTCCGATGGTTCCTCTTATCGATTCGGAGTCGACGACCGAGCTGCAGCGGCTGGCGATGGTGGCCGATTCAGCCAATGGCGTCGGCGCGGCACTCGACCCGGAGAAGTTCGTCTTCATGAACACCGACACCGTTGTGCACCTGCACCGGCTACCCACAGGCAACGACTTCGCGCTCCGCGCCCGCGGGTCGATCGGTCCCGACGGCATCGGCGTGACGACCGCGGACATCTTTGACGGCCAAGGATTCATCGGCACCGTGGCGCAGACACTGCTGGTGCAGCGGCGAACCTGAGACGCGAGCCAATATTTGCTTGTCTATATAGATAAACTGCAATACTGGCGTCATGGATGTCTTTGAGGCGGTGGCCGAACCGAGTCGGCGTGCGTTGCTCGACGCACTCCTCGACGGTGAGCGCACCGCAGGCGAACTCGTCGAGACCCTCCCCGGCCTGACGCAGCCAACGGTGTCGCGCCACCTACGGGTACTGCGCGAAGTGGGACTCGTCGAGGTTCGCCCCGACGCCCAGCGCCGGATCTACGCACTACGCGACGACGGGCTGGTCGCGATCGACGACTGGATCGACCGTTACCGCCGCTACTGGGGCGATCATCTCGATGCCCTCGAGCGGCATCTGCAACGCAAGCACGAGGAGTCGCGATGAGTGAACGCAATGGTCGACTGACGGTCGACGGCGACCGCGCGGTGCTGAACTTCGAACGCCGCCTGCCCTTTCCGATCGACGTCGTCTGGTCGGCCATCACCGACCCCGACGAACGTGAACAGTGGTTCGGCGAGACGACGATCGACGCCCGCGAGGGCGGGACGATCGAAATGGTCGCGACCGGTCCGCCACTGCCACCCGAACGCAAGCGGATGACGGGCCGGATCCTCGTCTGGGACCCACCCAATGTGCTCGAACACGAGTGGAAGCAACCGATCGTCGAGGACGGGGTGGTGCGCTACGAATTGTCCGCCGACGGGGACGGCACCCTGCTTCGCTTCACCCATCGCGGCCTCGGCGTGCGCAACGCGACGGGGTTCCTTGGCGGAACTCACGCCTACCTCGATCGCCTGGAGGCCTATCTCTCCGACACCGAATTGCCGGATTGGTCGATCCGACGCCACGAAGTCAATCAATCACAATTGGAAACTAATTAACATGACACACAACGGTTCCCACGTCGCCGCTCCTGGTGTGACGATCGCCTACCACTCCGGGTTCGGGCACACCGCGGTGCTGGCGGACGCCGTTGCCGCCGGCGCCCGCGAGGCCGGGGCCGACGTGACCGTCGTCGCCGTCGACCGGATGACCGAGACGGCCTGGGAAATCCTCGACGCCGCGGACGGCATCGTGTTCGGCAGTGCGACGTACATGGGCAACGTCTCGGCAGGTTTTCAGACGTTCGCCGAACAGACCGGACGCCGGTGCATGAACGCGACATGGCGCGACAAGATCGCGGCCGGATTCACGAACTCGGGAGCCAAGAGCGGCGACAAACTCAACACCCTGGTGTCGTTGGCGGTGTTCGCCGCCCAGCACCACATGCACTGGGTCAGCCTGGGTCTGGACGCGGGCTGGAGGAGCGCGACCGGCAGCGAGAACGACCTCAACCGCCTAGGTTTCTGGCTGGGCGCGGCCGCGCAGACCGATGTGGACGCCAACGCCGACCAGGTACACCCGTCCGACGTGCAGACGTGTCGCCATCTCGGCAATCGAGTCGCGATGGTGACGCGGCAGCTCAACATCGGTCGGTCCGCTAGTCCAGCGGCTTCATCTCCTCCAGCATCGTCGGCACCAGCTCGCTGACCGTCGGGTGGATATGCACCGTGTGTGTCAACGTCGTGTAGGGAGCACCCGCTGACATCACGTCAAGAATGGAATGGATCACCTCGTCGCCGCCGACGCCAAGGATGGCCGCGCCGAGGATCTTGCCGTTCTCGGCGTCGACCACGACCTTCATAAACCCTTGTGTCTCACCTTTTTCCACCGCTCGCCCGACCCGGGTCATCGGGCGAAAGCCTACGAGAGCCTTGCGACCGGACTTGCGGACCTCGTCGACAGTCTTGCCTGCACGGCCGAGCGGCGGGTCGATGTACAACGCGTAGGTGGGAATCCGGTCGCTGACTTTCCGCGGCTCGTTGTCGAGCAGGTTGGCCGCCACGATTTCGAAGTCGTTGTAGGACGTGTGGGTGAACGCGCCGCGTCCGTTGCAGTCACCCATCGCCCAGATGTGCTCGACATTGGTGCGCAACTGATCGTCGACGACGACGTAACCGCGGTTGTCGGTCTCTACGCCCGCATTCTCGAGGCCCAGGTCGTCGGTGTTGGGCTGACGTCCGACGGCCATCAGCAGATGCGTGCCGGTGGTCGGCTCCGCCCCGTCTCGGGCTGTGACCTGAAATCCGCTGTCCTGCTTGGCGAATCGGATGGCGGTGGCATTCAGCACCACGTCGATGCCCTCGGCCTCGAGGATCTCCTTGATGGTCGCCGAGACATCCTCGTCCTCGCGTGAGGTCAGCCGCGGGCCCTTCTCGATCACGGTGACCCCGGCGCCGAACCGGCGGTACATCTGGGCGAACTCCAGGGCGATGTAGCCGCCGCCGATGATCACCAGATGTTCTGGGACGGTGTCGAGTTCGAGTATCCCGACGTTCGTCATGTAGTCGATGTCCGCCAGCCCCGGCATGTCGGGTACCACCGCACGCCCACCGACGTTGAGGAATATCTTGTCGGCTTCCAGCAGCCGGTCGTCGACACGAATGGTGCGCGGGCTTTCGAAACGGGCGTGGCCGCGGATCAACGTGCAGCCCTTCATCCCCTCCAGCCACGACTCGACACCGTGCCGGTCGTCGAGCATGATCTTGTCCTTGCGGGCCTTCACCTTCGACATGTCGATCGTGACTTCGCCTGTGGTGACGCCGTATTCGGCTCCCCGACGGGCAAGGTGGGCGGCATGCGCGCTGGCCACCAGTGTCTTGGTCGGGATACAGCCGGAGTTGACGCAAGTCCCGCCGACGAGTTTGCGTTCGATCACCGCGACGGTGTGTCCGGCTTCTGTCAACCTGCCTGCCAGCGGCGGGCCGGCCTGGCCCGCACCGACGATGATCGCGTCGAACTTCTCTGCCATGAAAGACGGTTCAGACGAGGCTGACGAGGAACGCGACCAGGAATCCGCCGCCGACGGCGATGACATCTTCGATGATTGCACCCGGCCGGTCCTTTCCGTCGTTGGCCGCAGACAGACGCTGCCTCGCCGCTGCACCGCCGAGTGTGCCCAGCACGGCGCCGACGATTCCCGCCCCAGTGGCGCTGAAGGTGTGGAAGAACGCGCTGCCGATGACCGCGCCCGCGAAGGCGCCCATGACGAGCCGGGTGAGGAACTGAGGCGCCGTCTTGCGGCTCGGCGTCTTGGGCAGCTGATCGGTGACCAACTCGATCAGCAGGAAGATGGTCAGCACCGTGACGGTGATGGGATGAGCCACCCACTCTGACCACTTACCGTCGACGTCGATCCAGCCCAGAAACGCCCCCCAGGCCACCACCGCCGGAGCCGTCAGTGCGCGCAGACCGGCGATCACACCGATCAGCAGAGCGAGCAAAATAACGAGGACCTGCGTCATGACGACCTCCCGACCGGTGAAAACGACATCCGGACGCTAACACGCACCGCGTGGATGGTCCGGCCGAATCAGAAGCGGCAGAACCGGATGTCAGAAGCCAGGATCGCCTTGGCGCCGATCGATGCGAGTTCGTCCATGATGGAGTTGACATCTCGACGCGGAACCAGCGCGCGCACCGCGACCCACGCCGGATCGGCCAGTGGGGCGATCGTCGGTGATTCCAGGCCGGGCGTGACCGCAGTAGCGTCGTCAAGCACGCTGCGCGGGCAGTCGTAGTCGAGCATCAGATACTGCTGGCCGAACACCACACCCTGCACCCGACCCGCGAGCTGGTCACGCGCTGCGGCGTTCTCGTCGCCGGCGTTGTCGCGTTCGATCAGCACGGCCTCCGAGTCGCAGAGCGATTCGCCGAACGGCACCAGGTCGTGCAATCCGAGGGTGCGACCGGAGCCGACCACGTCGGCGATCGCGTCGGCCACCCCGAGCTGAACCGAAATCTCCACGGCCCCGTCGAGCCGAATCACCGTCGCGTCAATCCCGCGCCCCGCCAAGTCTTTTCGCACCAGATTGGGAAACGCCGTGGCGATCCGCTTGCCCGCGAGATCCTCGATGCGCCATTGCCGCCCGGCCGGGGCGGCGTAGCGGAAAGTCGACGAGCCGAATCCGAGTGCAAGCCGCTCGCGGATGGGCGCGTCGGACTCGGCGGCCAGATCGCGGCCG
>JAVRPX010000769.1:0-8037 GCA_032161985.1 Mycobacterium sp. | reverse complement strand
TCGTTTTCTGGTCTGCTGTACGCCGGGCTGGCGATCACATCGCGCGGTCCGGCCGTTGTCGAATTCAACTGCCGCTTCGGCGATCCCGAGACGCAGTCGGTTCTAGCACTTCTGGAAACCCCGCTCGGACAACTGCTGCGTGCCGCCGCGACGGGTCAGCTGGCCGACCAACCGTCGCTGCGCTGGCGAGACGGCGACGCCGTGACGGTGGTGCTGGCCGCGGAGAATTACCCGGGTCGCCCGCGGGTGGGCGACGTGATCGTCGGCGCCGAAGCCGACGGTGTACTGCACGCCGGCACCGCGCGACGCGACGACGGCGCGATCGTCTCCTCAGGAGGGCGGGTGCTGTCGGTCGTCGGTACGGGCCCCGACCTGGCGGCCGCCCGTGAGGCCGCATATCAGCTGATCAAGTCGATTCGCTTGCCGGGCAGTCACTTTCGCGCGGACATCGGGCTTGCCGCCGCCGAGGGCCGCGTCAGCCTCTAGGCCGTCAACAGCGGCGCGATCCAGGCCAGCTCGCCCGGTAGCTGGGATGTCCAGTACGCGCCGTCGTGTCCGCCGGGTGAGAACCCGCCGGCGGGCGGGTTGGGCAGCTGCGCGACGAACTGCTGCGTCGCCGAATAGAACGGATCGCTGGTGCCGCAATCGATCCGGAGCGGGATGGAGCCGAGCGCGCTCAGGCCCCAGACGGTGTTGGCCGCGTAGTCGTCGGCACCGTCGAACGCACCGGCCGCGGCCGCGCCTGCTGACGTCCACAGCGCGGGACTCACCGCGCAGATCGCCGCTGTGCGTGCCGGGCCCAGGCGGGAGCCGAGCAACATGGCGGCGTAGCCGCCCATCGACCAGCCGAGGAACGCGACCCGCGAGGTGTCCAGCCCCTGCGACCCCAGCATCGGAATCAGTTCGTTGAGCACCATGGCGCCGGAGTCCTCACCGGACGCCCGCTTGTGCCAGTAACTGTCTCCGCCGTCGACAGCAACGACAGCGAACGGAGGCAGGCCCGCCGAGACCAACTGCGCCAACCCCTGCTCCACGCCGCCCGCCATCACGGTGGCAGCGTCGGAGTCTTTGCCGTGTAGCGCGATCAGCGGACGCAGCGCAGTCATCTGGCCAGGCGGCCGGGCGATCGCCCAATTCGTTGGCACGCCGCCGCGGGCCGCCGATACGAACGAGCCGTCGACGTACGTCGGCGCAACTGCCGTCGGAGGCTCCAGCGGTGGGGGCGGTGCCAGCGGTGCACCGGCACTCGTCATCGACACCTGCGATCCGGCAACCGACGTGCTTGGCGAGTGCAGCGCCGCGCCCAACGCGTAGGCACCGGCGCCCCCCGCGGCGGCGCCGACGCTGAGGCGCAGAATGGCGCGGCGGCTCAGTTCGGGCATGCGGGCCATCATGCCATCGGCGGTTGGCCGCGCCACTTCCGAGCCACTGCCGACTTCTCTGAGTAAAGCCTGATGATTGGCCGAAAGCGCAATGTCGCAACTGCCTGACTGGCAGCATGACAGGGGTGACGGCTGCGGTCACTCCAAAGGGAGAACGTCGACGGTATGCGCTGGTCAGCGCTGCCGCTGACCTGCTGTGCGAAGGTGGGTTCGACGCCGTGCGGCACCGCGCCGTCGCCCGCCGCGCGGGGCTCCCGCTGGCCTCGACGACGTACTACTTCTCCTCGCTCGACGACCTGATTGAAAAGGCCGTCGAGCACGCAGGCACGCGTGAGGCCGAGCAGTTGCGGGCCAGGGTGGCGACGCTGTCCCGGCGACGCAGGGGCACCGAATCGACCGCCGACGTGCTGGTTGACCTGCTGGTCGGCGAGGCCACCGGACTGCGGGTCACCGAGCAGTTGATCTCCCGCTATGAGCGTTACATCGCATGCGCGCGTCAACCGGGGCTGCGCGGCGTCCAGCGGCGGATCCTGCAACAGCGCACCGATGCGGTGGTGGAAGTCGTAGAGCGGTCCGGCCGCGCGGTGCGCGCCGAACTGCTCACCGCGTTGGTGTGCGCCGTCGACGGCGCGGTGGTGGCGGCGCTCGTCGGCGATGGTGACAGTCCGCGGGCGACGGCCCGCGCGACCCTGATCGATGTGATCGACGTGCTCGCGCCGATCGACGAGAGACTGGCACCCGTCTGATCGAAGGCGGTTAGCACGTATAACGCGTGCGCTCAGGTTTGCGCGCTTCGCTTTGTGGCTATTTAGCCGCCGATGAACCTCACAGCCGACTGACAGGGAGGCTCCATCGTGACTGAGACGCAAGCCGTCGACAAGCAGCCCGAACTGAAACGGGTGATGGGCCCTGGACTGCTGTTGCTGTTCGTCGTCGGTGACATCCTCGGCACCGGCGTCTACGCGCTCACCGGTGACGTCGCCGCCGAAGTCGGTGGTGCAGCTTGGGTTCCGTTCCTCGTCGCATTCCTGATCGCGACCGTCACCGCGTTCAGCTATCTGGAACTGGTCACCAAGTATCCGCAGGCGGCAGGCGCAGCGCTGTACGCGCACAAGGCTTTTGGCGTTCAGTTCGTGACGTTCCTGATCGCGTTCGTGGTGATGTGCTCGGGAATCACGTCGGCGTCGACGGCGGCTCGAACGTTTTCGGCGAACTTCTTCAAAGGCTTCGACTTCAGTTTGGGCACCACGGGGGTCGTCGTGTTGGCGCTGTTCTTCATGACCGCATTGGCGCTGATCAATCTGCGTGGGGTTGGCGAAAGCGTCAAGCTCAACGTGTTCCTGACGATCATCGAGATTAGCGGCCTGCTGGTGGTGATTCTGGTGGGGTTGTGGGCGTTCACCGGCGGCGGGGATGTCGACTTCTCCCGCGTGGTGGCGTTCGACACCGCTGATGACAAGAACGCCTTCTTGGCCGTCACAGCGGCGACCTCGCTGGCCTTCTTCGCGATGGTGGGTTTCGAGGACTCGGTGAACATGGCCGAGGAGACCAAGGACCCGGTGAAGATCTTCCCCAAGATGCTGCTGACGGGCCTGAGCATCGCCGGGATCGTCTACGTCCTCGTCTCGATCGTGGCCGTGGCGCTGGTACCGGTCGGTGAGCTCGAGGCGAGCGACACCCCACTGGTGGAGGTCGTCAAGGCCGGCGCGCCGGGTCTGCCGATCGACAAGATCCTTCCGTTCATCACGATGTTCGCGGTGTCCAACACGGCGCTGATCAACATGCTGATGGCCAGCAGGCTGATCTACGGCATGGCTCGCCAACACGTACTGCCGCCGGTGCTGGGAAGAATCCACCCGCGGACCCTCAGCCCGTGGGTGGCCGTTCTGTTCACCACCGCCATCGCCTTCGGGCTGATCATCTACGTCACGGCCTTCGCCAACGAAAAGGCGATCAGCGTGCTCGGCGGAACCACATCACTGTTGCTGCTCGCGGTGTTCGCCGTCGTCAACGTCTCGGTTCTGGTGCTGCGCCGCGACGTTCGCGAGGCCGAAGGGCACTTCAAGACGCCGACCATCCTGCCGGTGATCGGATTCCTGACGTCGGTGTATCTCGTGACGCCGCTGTCGGGACGGCCGTCGCAGCAATACATACTGGCAGGCATTCTCGTTCTCATCGGCATCGTGCTGTTCTTCGTCACCATGGCGATCAACCGTCAGCTCGGAATCCGCGACGCGGGCATCACCGACCCGACGCACCTTGGCTCGGCGCCGGACTAGCGGAGCGCCTCCCGGATCGCGACCAATTCACGTTGGACATCTTCGAGTAGTTCCATCGCGCGGATCAGCCGAGATTCGAGCGAGCTGCGGCTTCCACGTCGCTCGGGTCGCTCGGGTCGCTCGGGTCGCTCGGGAACGAGACCGGTTGGCAGCGTCGGCGTCACGATGTAGCCGGTCGCGAAGTCGCCGTAGATGGTGACGTCCTGCGGCCGGTGAAACTGGTAGAGCGCGACGTACGCGCAAATCACTGCGTCAACAGGATCCTCGTCCCTGTCGAGATGTCCCGGTCGGGTCGCTGCCTCGACTCGCTTGCGTAGCTCGACCCAGGCCGGACTGCGGTTTACGCGCAGTCGCGGCGACGCGTCGTCGAGGCCCTCGATGTGCGTCATCAACTGCAGCAGTTCGCGCTTCCGGATCTCGAACTCGCCCCTCTTGTACTCCAGGGTCTTTGCGAGACGGAACAACACGACCGTTGCTGGGTGCGGGAACACCTCGATGGCCCGCCGCTTCGCACGGGAGTGCGGATCCATGTCGAGGTCCAGCCGAATGCCAAGGACCTCGCCGCGCGGCGGGTTGAACTCCGGTCTGCCCCTATATGCGGGGCGGGCGGAGGCCTCAAATGTCGTGAAGTCGCGGTTTAGCGCCGCTTCGCACGGCCGGGCGCCGGTCTCGTTCGGCACGATCAGCGGTGCATCGATGGCCACCAGGCATTCGTCGGCGACGTACGGCGCGATGGCGGTCGCGATGCTCTCGTCGTCGTGCGCGACGCCGAGGTGCCGGAGTCGTCCGTCGGAATCGATGACGGCGACGCCGGTCTGGTTTTTCTCGCCCCACGCAAGATCCAATCCAACGAAGTACATGGGGCTACTGTGCCGTACCCGGACTAGCTGTCGCCGCCTCGGAGCCGTTTGAGCCGGTCCGCCAGCAGCCCGACCCGGTGTGCATTGCCGGGCAGGCGGAGATAACGATCACCGAAGACGGCCAGCAGAGCGTCATCGAGGCGGCGAACCGCACCTGCCGGGTAGCGATAGCCCATCGCCCGGTTGATCGCGTCGGCATCCACCGTGTCCAGCACGGTGGTCAACTCGTCGAGCGAGGTGATGCCGAGATCCAGCAGCAGCCCCGAGATCCAGCCGTAGTGGTCCGTGCGTGACCAGCCGGCATCGGCATACCGGTTGCCCAGGTAGGTCGCCAGCACCGGGGTGGCGATCCCCTGATCGGCCGACGGTTCGGTGTCCTCGTCGGTCGTCTCCTCGCCGGTCATGGTGACGAGCAACCGCTCACGGATGGCGGTGAACTCACGGTCGGCGAGTTCGAGTAGGCCTGCCGCCAGCGTGAACCGTCGATCCAGATCGGGCGCGTGCTCGGCGGGAATCGAACCCTTGTAACGGATGTCATGCTCGAACTCCGCCCATGCGTGCTGCAGCACGGTGCGGACCTGGATCGACGCCGGCTGCTGTTCGCCCTCGACGCCGACGAGCAGGTGCCTGCTGGCGTAGCCCCACCGGCCTTCGCGGGCAGTCTCCAGGCCCATGTCGCGGTCGTCGAGCAGTCGCATCTCGTCCGTGAGCAGCCGCGCGACCGTGTCGACGTCCTCCCGCAGATAGGTGATGACCCGCAGCCCGACCTGGTCGGTGATTTCCACCAGCGGGTCGCGGAAGAGTCGCCGCCCGTCGACGGCACGTTCGGCCTTGGCCGCAAACGATTCGACGCTCTTGGTCCGCGCAGTGATGCTCAGATAGTTGATGCCCGCGTCATCGAGGAGTGCCGTGACCAACTGGAGGTAGTTCGCGGTGGCGGCGACAAGGGCGGGTCGCCGTGCCTCGTAGTCGGACATCGCCGTTCGTGTTGCCGGCGGAATCGGTTCCGCCGGTTGCGGAGTCAGCCCCGGCGGGAGCGTCGGCGTGAGGATGTACCCGGTTTCGATATCGCCGTACGCGGTTATATCGTCGGGTCGACGGATGGAGTACAGAGCGACGTAGGCGCACAGGACGGCATCGACCGGATCCTCGGCCCGCCGCAATTCGCTATTGCGCGTTGCGGTTTCGACCGAACGGCGAAGACGTTTCCAATCGTCGTGCCGAGCGACCCGCAGCGGCAGATCGGCGTCCTTCAGACCCTCGATGAGGGTCAGCAGGCGGAGCAGTTCCGACTGCATCTTCTCGAATTTGCGCCCCTTCTTGTCCTTGTACTTCAGTGTCCTGCCGAGCCGGAACAAGGCCACCGATGCGGCGTGCGGATAGACCTCCAGCGCGCGACGCGGCCGCGGCGAGAACGGGTTGAGGTTGAGGTCCGTCGCGGTGGCCAGACGCCCGCCCCGCGTTCCGTTCGCGAACTCGGGCTTGCCGGTGTTGGACGGATGGGCGCCCGCCTGGAACTTCGCGAAGTCCTTGTTGAGGGCCGCCTCGCACGGCCTGTTGCCCTTCGGGTTCGTCACGATCAACGGCGCATCGATGCCGACCACGCAGTCGTCGGCCACAAACGGCTTGATCGCCGCCAGGATGCTGGCGTCGTCGGTTTGCACGGAAACCTGCACGAGGATGCCCTTGTCGTCGATCACGGCGACGCCCGTCGGATTGCGATCTCCCCACGCGAGATCGAGCCCAACGAAGTACATAGGGCCAGCCTGCCCTACCCGCGCCGTAAGCTTTGTGTTTGTGACGATCCCGAATGTGCTGGCCAGCCGGTACGCCAGCGACGAGATGGTGGCGATCTGGTCACCGGAGGCCAAGGTCGTCGCCGAACGCCGGTTGTGGCTGGCGGTGCTGCGGGCGCAGGCCTCGCTTGGTGTCGACGTAGCCGACGGCGTGGTGGCGGACTACGAGCGCGTAATCGACGACGTCGACCTGTCCTCGATCGCCGCGCGCGAGCGGGTGCTCCGCCACGACGTCAAGGCCCGCATCGAGGAGTTCAACGCGCTGGCAGGCCATGAGCATGTGCACAAGGGCATGACGAGCCGTGACCTCACCGAAAACGTTGAGCAGCTGCAGATCCGCCGATCGCTGGAGCTCGTTTTCTCGCACGGGGTTGCGGTGGTCGCGCGGCTGGCCGAGAAGGCGATCAGCTACCGCGACCTGGCGATGGCGGGGCGGAGCCACAACGTCGCCGCGCAGGCCACCACTTTGGGTAAGCGATTCGCGTCGGCGGCCGAAGAGATGCTGCTTGCGCTGACGCGGCTGCGTTCGTTGATCGACCGGTACCCGCTGCGCGGCATCAAGGGCCCGATGGGAACCGCACAGGACATGCTCGACCTGTTCGATGGCGACACATCGAAGTTGGCTGACTTGGAGCGACGGGTCGCCGAATTCCTTGGTTTCACTGAGATTTTCACCAGCGTCGGGCAGGTTTATCCGCGCTCGCTGGACCATGACGTCGTCTCGGCGCTGGTGCAGGTGGGCGCGGGCCCGTCCTCGCTGGCGCACACCATCCGGCTGATGGCCGGCCACGAACTGGTGACCGAGGGCTTCGCGCCGGGGCAGGTCGGCTCGTCGGCCATGCCGCACAAGATGAACACCCGGTCATGCGAGCGCGTGAACGGGCTGCAGGTAGTTCTGCGCGGATACGCGTCAATGGCCGCGGAACTCGCAGGCGCGCAGTGGAACGAGGGCGACGTGTTCTGCTCAGTGGTGCGTCGGGTGGCGCTGCCCGACGCGTTCTTCGCGATCGACGGGCAGATCGAGACGTTCCTGACCGTTCTCGACGAGTTCGGCGCGTACCCAGCGGTGATCCAGCGAGAGCTCGACCGCTACCTGCCGTTCCTTGCCACCACCAGGATCCTGATCGCCGCGGTGCGTTCCGGCATGGGCCGCGAATCCGCGCACGAGGTGATCAAGGAACATG
The DNA here is from genome assembly GCA_032161985.1 of Mycobacterium sp. Lineage (GTDB taxonomy): Bacteria > Actinomycetota > Actinomycetes > Mycobacteriales > Mycobacteriaceae > Mycobacterium. Next base: position 536 of record JAVRPX010000769.1, on the reverse strand, counting down.
CCGTCGCGGTGGCACTTGCGATGCGCGAGAAGGGTTTGGAGCCCGATCTGCTTGACCGGCTTGCCGCCGACCCGCGGCTCCCGCTGGACCGCCCGGCTCTGGATGCGGCGCTGGCCGACAAGCAGGCGTTCACCGGCGCGGCGGGTGACCAGGTCGACAGGGTGGTCGACGCGGTCGATGAGTTGGTGGGCCGCTATCCCGAGGCCGCCAAGTACACGTCGGGCGCCATCCTGTGACCGCGACCGTGGCCGGGGCGTTGGCGCAGATCGACTTCACCGATCTGGACAACTTCGCCCACGGTTTCCCGCACTCGCTTTTCGAGGTGCACCGACGTGAGGCGCCGGTGTACTGGCACTCGGCGACGGAGAATACCCCTGACGGGGAAGGTTTCTGGTCGGTCGCTTCGTACGCGGAAACCCTTGCGGTGTTTCGTGATCCGCAGACCTACTCGTCGGTGACGGGTGGCTCCCGGCCGTTCGGAGGGACACTGCTGCAGGACCTGTCCATCGCCGGTCAGGTGCTGAACATGATGGACG
>JAVRPX010000768.1:0-5027 GCA_032161985.1 Mycobacterium sp. | reverse complement strand
GGACGCTCGAGGTGCTCAGCGGCGGCGCGGGCCAGCCGGTGCACGCCCTGTACGCCACGCCCGAATTCTGGAATCTCGACGGTGTGACGGCGCCGCAATGGACACTGGGCTGGGCGCAGAACGTGATTGATAACGCTCCGCACCCAAAACATGGCTGACATGTGACCGGACCGATTTGGCCTGCGACATGGGCGTCCCTTAACATTAAGAAAAAAGTAAGAGCGACTAGCAACGGCTGAGCAGAATCGCCTGATCAGAGGGCAGACCTCGATGCCCCGGTAGGATCATCGCGGTTTGGGGTCGCGCCGCCGGCCGTCGTGCAGCGGCCCGACCGCATGCGAGAACAGCGCCGCACGAGTGGCTTTGACAGGAGAGTGACATGGCGTTCCACAACCCGTTCCTCAAGGACGGTTTGCTTGTGTTTCCCGACAACGGCAGTGTGGTCCGTCACGTCGAGAAGTGGGCCAAGGTGCGCGGCGACAAGCTCGCCTACCGATTCGTGGACTTCTCCACCGAACGCGAGGGCGTTGAGCGCGATCTGAATTGGGCTCAGTTCAGCCTCCGTAACCGCGCCATCGGCGCCCGCCTGCAGCAGGTCACCGAGCCCGGCGACCGCGTCGCGATCCTGTGCCCGCAGAACCTCGAGTACATGGTCGCGTTCTTCGGCACGTTGTATTCCGGCCGAGTTGCGGTACCGCTGTTCGATCCGAACGAGCCGGGTCACGTCGGGCGGCTGCACGCCGTGCTCGACGACTGCCACCCGTCGGCCATCCTGACCACCACCGAGGCGGCAGAGGGGGTTCGCAAGTTCTTCCGCAGCCGGCCTGCCAAGGAACGCCCGCGCGTCATCGCCGTTGACGCGGTGCCCGATGAGGTCAGCGCCACCTGGGAACACGTCGACATCGCCACCGACACCATCGCCTACCTGCAGTACACCTCGGGTTCGACCCGCATACCGACGGGTGTGCAGATCACCCATCTCAACCTGGCCACCAATGTGGTTCAGGTGATCGAGGCGCTCGACGGCGAGGAAGGCGACCGGGGTGTGTCCTGGTTGCCGTTCTTCCACGACATGGGCCTGATCACCGCATTGGTAGCGCCGATGATCGGCCACTACGTGACGTTCATGACGCCGGCCGCGTTCGTCCGCAGGCCTGGGCGCTGGATCCGCGAGATGGCTCGCAAACCCGGCGACATCGGCGGAGTCATCTCGGTGGCGCCCAACTTCGCCTTCGATCACGCCGCAGCGCGCGGGTTACCCAAGGACGGCGAACCGCCGCTGGATCTGTCCAACGTCAAGGCGGTTCTCAACGGCAGTGAGCCGATCTCTGCGGCGACGGTGCGCCGGTTCAACGAGGCGTTCAATCCGTATGGGTTCAAGCCTGTGGCGCTCAAGCCCTCCTACGGCCTCGCGGAAGCGACGCTGTTCGTGTCGACCACCCCGGCCAACGAGCCGCCGAAGATCATCTCGGTGGACCGCGACGAACTGAACGCCCACCGCTTCGTTGAGGTGCCCGACGATTCGCCGAAGGCCGTCGCGCAGGCGTCGGCGGGCAAGGTCGGTATCGCCGAATGGGCCGTAATCGTCGACGCCGAGTCGGCCTCCGAGTTGCCGGACGGCCAGATCGGCGAAATCTGGATCAGCGGCCAGAACATGGGCACCGGCTACTGGGGCAAGCCGGAAGAGACCCAGGCGACCTTCCAGAACATCCTCAAGTCGCGGACCAATCCGTCACATGCCGAACGCGCGACCGACGATGCCACGTGGGTGAGCACCGGTGACTACGGCGCGTTCTACGACGGCGACCTCTACATCACCGGCCGCGTCAAGGATTTGGTGATCATCGACGGCCGCAACCACTATCCGCAGGACCTGGAGTACTCGGCGCAGGAGTCGACGAAGGCACTGCGCACCGGCTTCGTTGCCGCGTTCTCGGTGCCCGCGAACCAACTGCCCGACGAGGTGTTCGAGAACGCGCATGCCGGTTTGAAGCGCGACCCCGACGATACGTCCGAGCAGTTGGTCATCGTCGGTGAGCGGGCCGCAGGCGCCAACAAGATGGACCTTGCGCCGGTCGCCGACGACATTCGCGCGGCGATCGCGGTGCGCCACGGCGTCACCGTGCGCGACGTGCTGCTCACCCCCGCAGGCGCGATTCCGCGGACGTCCAGTGGAAAGATCGGCCGCCGCGCCTGCCGCAGTGCCTACCTTGACGGGAGCCTGCGCAGCGGGAAGGTGGCCAACGCATTCCCCGATGAAAGCGACTGACGGCTGACCCATTCGAACAAAGGCGAGCGGACGACGAGCGCGGTCGGTCCGGAGGTGATCTGAACATGGCTGAAACACAAGACGATTCGCAACCGACCGACGACAACCAACCGGAGATCGAGCTGGCGCCGGAGAAGTCCGAGACAACTCCGCGGACCGATAAGACGGTCGCGGAGATGCGCGCGTGGCTCCGCGATTGGATTGCCACCGCGACCGGCCAGCCAGCCGACGCGATCAACGACTCCACGCCGATGGTCGAGCTGGGGTTGTCGTCACGGGACGCCGTCGCGATGGCGAGCGACATCGAGGATCTCACCGGTGTGACGCTGACCGCGACGGTGGCGTTCCGCCATCCGACCATCGAGTCACTGGCCACGGTCATCGTCGAGGGCGAACCGGAAGTCGATGAAACCGGCGATGACGAGGACTGGTCGCGCGAGCGCGAGGTGGACGACATCGCGATAGTGGGAATCGCCACCCGGTTCCCCGGTGACATGAACACCCCTGACGAGACGTGGCAGGCGCTGCTCGAGGGTCGCGACGCCATCACCGATCTGCCCGAGGGTCGCTGGGAGGAGTTCCTCGACGAACCACGGATCGCCGAGCGCGTCGCCAAGGCGCGCACACGCGGCGGCTACCTGACCGACATCAAGGGTTTCGACGCCGAGTTCTTCGCGCTGTCGAAGATGGAGGCCGACAACATCGATCCGCAGCAGCGGATGGCGCTCGAATTGACTTGGGAGGCACTGGAGAACGCGCGAATCCCGGCGTCGAGCCTGCGCGGCGACAGGGTCGGCGTGTACGTCGGCGCGTCAAACAACGACTACAGCTTCCTGTCGGTGGCCGATCCGTCCGTCGCACACCCCTACGCGATCACCGGCACCACCAGCTCGATCATCGCCAACCGGGTGTCCTACTTCTATGACTTCCGCGGCCCGTCGATGACCATCGACACCGCATGCTCGTCCTCGCTGGTGGCCGCGCATCAGGGTGTGCAGGCGCTGCGTTCGGGAGAGGCCGACGTTGCAGTTGTGGGCGGTGTCAACGCATTGATCACGCCACTGGTAACCGTCGGGTTCGACGAGGTGGGCGGCGTGCTGGCGCCCGACGGCCGGATCAAGTCGTTTTCGCAGGACGCCGACGGTTACGCCCGCTCCGAGGGTGGCGGCATGCTGGTGATCAAGCGGCTGTCCGACGCCCGCCGTGACGGCGACCCGATCCTCGCGGTGATCGCCGGCAGCGCGGTCAACCACGACGGCCGGTCCAACGGCCTGCTGGCGCCGAACCCGGATGCGCAGGAAGCCGTGCTGCGCAAGGCGTACAAGAACGCTGGCATCGACCCGCGCACCGTCGACTACATCGAGGCGCACGGTACCGGCACCATCCTCGGCGACCCGATCGAGGCCGACGCGCTTGGTCGCGTCATCGGCAGGGGCCGCGCCGCCGATAAGCCTGCTCTGCTCGGTGCGGTGAAATCCAATGTCGGACACCTGGAATCGGCCGCAGGGGCGGCGAGCCTCGCGAAGATGGCGCTCGCCCTGAAGAACGACAAGATTCCACCGTCGATCAACTACACCGGGCCGAACCCGTATATCGACTTCGAGAGGGAGCACCTCAAGGTCGCCGACACCCTCGCCGACTGGCCCCGCTACAGCGGCCACGCGATCGCGGGTGTCTCGGGCTTCGGCTTCGGCGGCGCCAACGCACACATGGTGCTGCGCGAGGTGCTGCCGTCGGATCTCGTTGAACCCGAACCGGAACCGGAAGAGAATAAGGACAAGCAAGCCGATACTTCAGCGGCCGACGCCGTGTACGTCGGCGGTGTCCGGCTGGACGAGTACGGCGAATTCATCAGCGATGAGGACGATGAGCCTGGACACGTGGCTGCCGTTGACGAAGAGCCGGAACTGCCTGGCCTGACCGACGAGGCCAAGCGGCTGCTCGAGGTGGCCCGCGAGGAGCAGGACGCCGAAGAATCGGCTGCTCCCGTTGTGCCGCTGGCCGTTTCGGGATTCCTGACGTCCCGCAAGAAGGCCACCGCCGCCGAGCTGGCCGACTGGATCGACAGCCCGGAGGGCCGGGCGTCGTCGCTGGAGTCGATCGGACGTTCACTGTCGCGGCGCAACCACGGCCGCTCCCGTGCGGTGGTGCTTGCCCACGACCACGACGAGGCGATCAAGGGCCTGCGGGCGCTGGCCGACGGTAGGCAGAACCCGAACGTGTTCGCCGCGGATGGTCCTGTGACCAACGGACCGGTGTGGGTGCTGGCCGGCTTCGGCGCACAGCACCGCAAGATGGCCAAGAGCCTGTATCTGCGCGACGAGACCTTCGCGGAGTGGATCAACAAGGTCGACTCGCTGGTCCAGGACGAGCTTGGCTACTCGGTTGTCGAGCTGATCCTCGACGACTCGCAGGATTACGGCATCGAGACCACGCAGACGGTGATTTTCGCGATCCAGATCGCACTCGGTGAGCTGCTCAAGGCGCACGGCGCGAAACCCGCTGCGGTGGTGGGCCAGTCGCTCGGCGAGGCGGCCGCGGCATACTTCGCCGGCGGCCTGTCGCTTGCCGACGCCACCCGCACGATCTGCTCCCGCGCCCACCTGATGGGCGAGGGCGAGGCCATGCTGTTCGGCGAGTACATCCGGCTGATGGCGCTCGTCGAATACTCCACCGACGAGATCGAGACGGTGTTCTCCGACTTCCCCGACCTCGAGGTGTGCGTGTACGCCGCACCGACCCAGACGGTCATCGGTGG
>JAVRPX010000767.1:0-7085 GCA_032161985.1 Mycobacterium sp. | reverse complement strand
ATGTTGGCAAGGAAGTGGTCGTTGGAGTCCTGCAGCGAGGCCTGCTCACCGTCGAGGATATGGTCCGAACTGGTCGACGCCAGAATCGACGCGACCGCGGGTTTGCAGATGTCGCAACCCTTTCCGGTGCCGAAGCGGTCGATAAGAGCCGAGAAGGTGCGGACCGATTCAGAAGGCCCAGCAGACACGATCTCGAACAGCTCAGCGCGCGACTGGGTGAAGTGTTCGCACAGCGCCTTGGACTGCTCGACACCCTCGGCCTCCAGCAGTTGTTTGAGCAGCGGCACGCACGAGCCGCAGGACGTACCTGCCAGCGTGCACTTCTTCAGGCTCGGTACGTCGCAGCACCCACTGGTGATTGCCTCGGTGAGGTCACCTTTCGTGACGTTGTTGCACGAGCAGATCTGCGCGCCGGCAGGCAGTGCGCCGACGCCCAATCCCCCACCGCCACTGTCGGATCCGGTCGGCGCTATCAGGGTCATCGGGTCACCGGGCAGCTGCTCGCCGACCATCGGCCGCAATATCCCGTACGACGAGGCGTCACCGACCATAATGCCGCCGAGCAGTGTCTTGGCGTTGTCGGAGAGCACCAGCTTGGCGTAGGTCTGGTTGACGGCGTCGTTGACCGCGACCTCAAGGCAGTTCGGCGTTGCGCCCATCGCGTCGCCGAAGCTGGCTACGTCGACGCCGAGCAGCTTCAGCTTGGTCGACATGTCGGCGTCTGGGAATTCCGCGGCGCCACCCAGTAGCCGGTCCGCCACGACCTCGGCGCTGGTGTAGCCGGGGCCGACCAGGCCGTAGCAGCGGCCCTCGATCGCAGCTACCTCGCCGACCGCGTAGATGTTGGGATCCGCTGTGGCGCAGGACAGATCGGTGAGCACGCCGCCACGGTCGGCGATTGCCAACCCTGCGCTGCGGGCCAACTCGTCGCGGGGACGCACACCCGCCGCGAAGACGACCAGGTCGGCGTCGATGACCGTCCCGTCGCTCAGCGTCACCCGCAGCGAATCATTCACGGCGGACCGCCGGACGGGCCGATTGCGTTGTGCCGGCTGGATATTGTCGGTGCCGACGCCAACGTGCACAGAGATCCCCAGCTCGGCGATCATCCGGCCGAGCAGTGCGCCGCCGGCCTCGTCCAGCTGCTGGGCCATCAGCCGTGGCGCCATCTCGACGACGTGGGCGTGCAGGCCGAACGAGCGCAGCGCATTGGCGGCTTCCAGGCCAAGCAGGCCGCCGCCGATCACCACACCCACGGGCGCGCGACCGTTGTCCTGTGTGCGTTGCGCGTCAGCGCGGATCGCGTCGAGGTCGTCGAGGGTGCGGTAAACATGACACGTAGGCAGGTTGTGTCCAGGCACAGGTGGCACGAACGCATACGAGCCGGTCGCCAGGACCAGTGCGTCGTAGGCGATTCGGTCGCCGCTGGCTGTCAGCACCGACTTCCCGTGCCGATCGATCTCCGTGACCCGGCTGCCCAATCGCAACTCCACCCGGTCGTCGCCTGCGTAGTCGTTGCCCGGCAGTGCGAGCAGGCCGCGGTCCCAGTGCTCGGTGTATCCGGTGAGCCCCACCCGGTCGTAGGCGGCGTCGGCTTCCTCGGCGAGCACGGTCACCCGCCAGGCGCCATCGGCATCGCGTGACCGCAGAGCCTCGACGAACCGGTGACCGACCATGCCGTGGCCGACGACCACGACGTTTGATGTTGACCGCATGCAGCAGAGGCTAAGCAGCGGATATTGCCGCAATGTCGCCTGATGTGAAGCGCCCATCACGGTGTGCTCACCGCTGCCGCCGTCCAGGTGTGAGCCGTTCACTACCGGCGAACACGCTGCTGAGCAATGTGACGCTGTGGGCCCGACCCGCGTGGGGCGTCGACCGTTGGGTCAAGGAGGGAGTCCTCGATGGCTTCACCCCGGCCGCCGAGATCGTCAAGGAGGGCGAGGACGCGGTGGTGCGCCTCGAGTTGCCGGGCGTGGACGTCGCCAAGGACGTCAACGTGGAGCTCGACAAGGGCCGCCTGGTGATCCACGGGGAGCGCCGCGACGAGCGCGCTGAGGAAAAGGACGGCCGCACGTTGCGCGAGGTCCGCTACGGATCGTTCCGGCGGTCGTTCAAGCTGCCGGCACACGTCACCAGCGACGCGATCTCGGCGTCGTATGAGGCAGGCGTGCTGACCGTGCGGGTCGCCGGTGCCCACAAGGGCGCCGAGGTGCTGCGCATCGCGATCGAGAGCAAGTAACACTCGCGACACCGAATCCGTTGGGGCCCTCGCGGTTCCACCGGATTCGTCGTCAGGTCACCGACACCAGGTAGTCACCGCGGTAGCGCAGCGTCCCGTCGTCGACCTCATTCACATCGTTAGCCCAATTCAAATACGTGTCGCGCACCAACTCGTCGCCGAGCTGGGCCCGCATAGCGATCAGCGGCGGAAAGCTCGACAACATGAAATCTGCATAGCTCTCGGGCGATGGTTCATTGAACTCGACGGCGTGCTGCTCGAATTCAACAGCATCACCGAGCAATTCGCGCACATGCCCTTCGGTGCCCCACAGCAGCGGCGACTGGAAGCCCTCCGGCGGCGCGGGCGATATCCCGCCGAGGCGCTCGAACATTGAGCCGATGCTGCCCTCGGGCGTCCAGCACGCGATGGCGATGCGCCCGCCTCGTCGACAGACACGGCGCAACTCGCCGGCTGTCCGCTGGTGATCCGGTGCGAACATATGCCCGATCGCTGAGATGACGCGGTCGAAGCTGTCGTCCTCGAATGGAAGCGCTTGGGCGTCGCCTTCCAGCCACTCGATATCGACATCGGACTCGGCACCGCGTTCGCGCGCGATCGCGATCAGACCCGGCGAAAGGTCCAGGCCGGTCACCCGCACCCCTCGTTTCGTTGCCGGGATCGCGGCGTTTCCCGTCCCGCAGGCGACGTCCAGTACCTCCATGCCGGGCTCGATCGCTGCCCGCGACACCAGCACATCGCCGATGGAGGTCACCTTCTCCGCTACGGCCCTGTAGTCACCCGTCCCCCACATGTCCTCGGTCATGGGCACCAAGTTTCTCTTGCTGAAGAAACCACGCAGATGATTCACCATGTTCGGCCACCCCGGACGGGGGTACTGTGCAGCGGCCATGCACACACTGGTCGTCGACACCAGAGTCACCGTGTTGGCCGCCGGGCTCACATTCCTCTTGGCGCTGTGCTTTGGCATCTGGAATTACCGGCAGATGGCGACCAATGAGAACCACCTCGCCCATCCCTATGTCGACACCGCACATCGTGCCGCGCTGCTCTATTCGTTTGCGACCTTGCTCGTCGCCGCGTTCGTCGAACTCAGCGCATGGGCGACATGGGTGAACCTAACGGCCGCGAGTGCTGGTGTTCTTCTTCTTGTTCGCTATCGTCGCCTACATCGTGCACGTCATCCGACGCGACACCACCAACCAGTTCGAACACCTCGATGCCAAAACACGTGCGGCCATGGCAGCTCTGATAGTGGGCGAAATCGGCGGTTTCGCAGTGCTATTGGCCGGATTCGTTGCCCGCCAGTTCTTCTAGACCGCGAACGCGTCGGCTGGGTCAACCCCGACGACCCGCAACAGGTCGGCCACCTTTCGGTCCAGACTCAAACCCACCTCGGTGACCTCGGCGATTCCGAGGCTGCCAAACGCGGAGCTGGGTCGAATCATCGAAAACACCGCGTTGCCTTCGGCATCGCTGTACAACAGCAGCCGCAACGGCGCGTACAGCAGCGCCTTGGGGTCGTGGCGGAACATTGTTTCGGCGATGACGTGGTTGCCGAGCAGGTACTCCACGGCCTTGACGTCGTGGCCGGCGACGGCGAGCAGCGGGGTGGCGTCGATCTTGGCGTAGACCATCAGTTCGTTGGGGGCGTTGCAGGCCACTGCGGCCCGCACCTCGTCCCAGGTGCCACCGGACTCGACGATCCGCTGCATGGAGACCGGGTCGAAGGCCGGCGCCGCCGCCTCGAAAGCCGTTAGAAACTCCTCGAAGTCGACGCCGGTGAGGATGTCCACCCTCGTCATCGAGTGCTCGTGTCTGTGGGTCCGGGTCATGGCGTCCCCCTAAATATGGCCGGCGTTGGTTGGTGTCGTCGTCAAATACGGGTTGGTGGTCGTGGTCGGCGTCGTCGTCGTTTCGTCGCCACCGGGACCATCAGCCGGTGGCGTCGACCCGGGCGGGCCGGGCGAGACCGGATTGTCCTGGCTGGTCTGGACGCTCGGCACCGTATAGCTCGTGCTCGACGTCGACGTCGTGGTGTAGGTCGACGAGGCGGCGGACGACGGGGCCAAGTCCACGGGTTCGGGCGGACTCGATGATTGGTTTGCGGTGTGGATGACCGCCCACACCAGCAGCGCCAACAGCACCAGCCCCGCCGCTCCGGCGGCCAGTATCACCGGTTGCTGGTCCTGCCAGCTGCCGTCATCGTCACCGGTCACGGCTGGAATGCTAAGCCCAGCGGGCTAGCATCTCCTCGGCCTGACCCGACAGCGCGCGCTGGAGGAAAGGGCCAAAGCTGATGCGGCCCACCCCGAGTGGCCCGAATGACTCGGGGTCGGACTGGTCGGGCAGCGCTATCGCATTGATCGGCAACGGCAACTCGGCGGCCAAGCGCCGCAACGTATCCGGGTCGTGAAAGCCCACCGGGTACAGCGAATCGGCGCCCGCGGCCGCTGCTTCTCTCAGCCGCGCGATCGCACGGTCGACGCGGTCGGATTCGTCGCCGTCGGCCCGAAGGAACAGGTCAGTTCGGGCGTTGATCACCACGTGCACGCCCGCCGCGTCGGCAGCCTTGCGAAGTGCGCCGACGAGCTCGGCGTGCTCGCTGGACGACCGCAGCCGCCCGCCCTCGCTGTGCACCGTGTCCTCGATGTTGAGGCCGACGGCGCCGGCATCGAGCAGGCCCGTGATGAGGCGGGTTGGCGATTCGCCGTAGCCCGATTCGATGTCGACCGAGATCGGTACGTCCACTGCCGCGGTGATCTGTTTGACGCGGGTGAGCACGTCATCGAACGTCATGCCCTCTTGATCGGCCTTGCCGATCGAATCGGCCAGCGGATGGCTCCCGATGGTGAGCGCAGCAAACCCGGCGTCGACTGCGAGCTTCGCCGACCAGGCGTCCCACACGGTCGGCAAAATCACCGGGTTGCCGGGCTGGTGCAAAGCCAGCAGGGCCTCTGCGCGCTGCTGCAAAACCTCGTCAGACATCCAGCTACCTCCGCGTCTCGGACGTGATCTGTCTCACGCTGAACTCCATGATGTGGCTAGCATCGGGTGTCGTACTGTGATTGCCGACACCCTTCAGCCCAAGGAGGTCAATTGTCCACCAAGACCGAACTTACCGAGTTGCACGAGCTAATCGGCAGCATGCGGCGGTGCGTGACAGCGCTGGCGTCGAAGTACGGGGATACCCCCGCCACTCGTCGCATCGTCAATGATGCCGAGCGCATCCTCAACGACATTGACCGGCTGGACATCGACGCTGAAGAGTTAGAGCTCGGCAGTGGCCTGAGCCATCACCACCACGCCGGCGAGAAGATCCCGATCCCGGACACCCCGTACGACCGCGATTTCTGGGGCGAAGTCGACGATGGGGGCGTCGCCGGCTAGCGCCGTGGCTGACGTCTCGGGATAACCACCACCGAAAGGGAACAGTGAGCGCACCCACCGCCGACCGCAAGGCGACCGGCGTCTTCTCGCCGAGCCGCGCCCAGATTCCGCAGCGCACCCTGCGCACCGACCGGTGGTGGCAGTCGCCGCTGATCGTCGATCTGGGCTTTGCCGCGTTCCTGATCTACGGGTTCGTGCGGGCGTTCCTGCAGAACAACTATTACGTCGCGGAGTACCACTACCTCACACCGTTTTACTCCCCGTGCATCAGCACCGGCTGTGTACCCGAGGCCAGCCACTTCTGGCCGCAGATTCTGCCCGACGTCTGGTGGCTTCCCTATGCGGCGTTGACTCTGCCGTTCCTGTTGCTGTTCCGCCTGACCTGCTACTACTACCGGGGGGCCTACTACCGGTCGGTGTGGCAGTCCCCGTCCGCGTGCGCGGTGACAGAACCCCATGCGAAATACACGGGTGAGACCCGGTTTCCGCTGATCGTCCAGAACACACACCGGTACTTCTTCTACATCGCAGGGATCATCTCGGTGATCAACACGTACGACGCGATCGTGGCCTTCCAGTCTCCGAGCGGCTTCGGATTCGGTTTGGGCAACGTCATTCTCGTCGTCAACGTGGTGATGCTGTGGGTTTACACCCTGTCCTGCCACTCCTGCCGCCACATCGTCGGCGGCCGCCTCAAGCACTTCTCTAAACATCCTGTGCGGTACTGGATGTGGACACAAATCAGCGCACTCAACACTCGGCACAAGTTGTATGCGTGGGTCACGCTGGGGACACTGATGTTGACCGACTTCTACATCATGCTGGTCGCCAGCGGCGCCATCAGCGATCTTAGATTCATTGGCTGACAAGCAGTTTCATCACAGGTATTCGCGAATAGGCAAGTGAGGGTATATGGCTGAGGTCGAACGGCACCAATACGACGTTGTCGTGATCGGTGCCGGCGGCGCGGGTTTACGTGCGGTCATCGAGGCGCGTGAACGTGGGTTGAAGGTCGCGGTCGTCTGTAAGTCGTTGTTCGGCAAGGCCCACACAGTGATGGCCGAAGGCGGCTGCGCGGCGGCGATGGGAAACGCGAACCCGAAAGACAACTGGCAGGTGCACTTTCGCGACACCATGCGCGGTGGGAAGTTCCTCAATAACTGGCGGATGGCCGAGTTGCACGCCAAGGAGGCCCCAGACCGGGTGTGGGAGCTGGAAACCTACGGCGCGCTATTCGACCGCACCAAGGACGGCCGCATCAGCCAGCGCAACTTCGGTGGGCACACCTACCCACGGCTGGCGCACGTCGGCGACCGCACCGGCCTCGAGATCATCCGCACCCTGCAGCAGAAGATCGTCTCGCTGCAGCAGGAGGACAAGGCCGAGCTCGGCGACTACGAGGCCCGCATCAAGGTGTTCCACGAATGCACGATCACCGACCTGACAAAGGACG
>JAVRPX010000766.1:0-2936 GCA_032161985.1 Mycobacterium sp. | reverse complement strand
ATCGGCGATTTCCGCCGCGACACCGGATTCGGGGAAGACCCCGCCACCCTCGCGTATGCGCGGTCGCGCTTCACCATCGCCGCCAAGGCCGCCCACCTGCCCAGCGCGATCGACGGACCGACCATCGGCTCCAATCCACTGAAGCTCATCGAGGCCACGGCCGTCTCCACCGAGTTCGGAATGACCGGCAAGATCTGCCTCAGCCCGGACCAGTGTTCCGTCGTCAACGAAGGACTCTCCCCGTCACAGGATGAAATCGCCTGGGCGAAAGAGTTTTTCGCCGAGTTCGAGCGCGACGGTGGCGAGATTCGCAATGGGTCGGACCTGCCACGCGTTGCCAGGGCCACCAAGATCCTCGAGCTGGCTCGCTCCTACGGCATCGAAGCATCCGACTTCGACGACGAAGCCGTTCACGCGCCTGCGCCGTCGGACACCTACCACTACTGATCAGGTGCCGCAGAAGGTTCGATAGTCGCCGAAATCCTCCGGCGCCGGTTCGGCGTAGCGCTCACGGCCGGGCCGTTCGTCATAGGGCGCGGTCACGGCCGCAAGCAGCCGGGAGAGCGGATCGAGATCGCCCGCGGTCGCCGCGGTCAGGGCCTCCTCGACCAAGTGGTTTCGTGGGATGTAGACCGGATTGACCCGGTCCATCGCGTCCGCGTCCGGAGCAAGTGTCCGCCAGCGCGCCAGCCAACCGTCGAAGGCCACAGGGTCGACGAACAGTCCGCGCGCCGGTTCGACGTCGCCGCGCGCCGCTCGGCCGAGGAGACGGTAGAACGACGTGTGGTCGACACGGCTCTGGAGAAGCTGCTCGAGGAGTTCGGAGATCAACGGCGTCACAACTGTCTCGTCGGAGCCGCGAAGGCCGAGCTTCGCCTGCATACCTGCCGACCATGCGGCGTCGTATTGTCGGCGGAAACCGTCGAGTGACTCCTGGGCGAGGGCGAGTGCCTGGTCGAGATCGTCGCCGAAGAGCGGAAGCAACGTCTCGGCGAGCCGGGCAAGGTTCCACGCCGCCACTGCAGGTTGGTCGCCATAGGCGTATCGGCCCCAGGAATCGATCGAGCTGAAGACAGTCTCCGGGTCGTAGGCCTCCATGAAGGCGCACGGCCCGTAGTCGATAGTCTCGCCCGAGATCGCCATGTTGTCGGTGTTCATCACCCCGTGCACGAACCCGACGAGCATCCACTGCGCCACAAGCGACGCTTGGGCGCTGACCACCCCCTCGAACAGCGCTGGGTACTGGTTGTCGGCCTCGGCGGCCTGCGGGTGGTGCCGGGAGATGGCGTGGTCGGCGAGCCGCCGCACCAATTCGACGTCGCCGGCGGTCGCGGCGTATTGAAAGCTACCCACCCGCAGATGGCTGCTCGCCACCCTCGCGAGCACGGCTCCCGGAAGCATCGTCTCTCGATGGACCGGGCGCCCCGTGCCGACCACCGCCAGTGACCGGGTCGTTGGGATGCCCAGCGCGTGCATCGACTCGCTGACGATGTATTCGCGCAGCATGGGGCCGATCGCCGCCAGGCCATCGCCGCCTCGCGCGAAGGGCGTCGCTCCCGAACCCTTGAGGTGAAGGTCACGAACCATCCCGTCGGACTCGATCTCGCCGAGCAACAGCGCGCGACCGTCACCCAGCCGCGGGACGAACCCGCCGAACTGATGCCCGGCGTAAGCCTGTGCCACCGGCGTGGCACCGTCGGGCACCAGGTTGCCGACCAAGAACTTCACGCCCGCGGGATCCCTCAGCCAAGCCGCGTCCAGGCCCAGGTCGTCGGCGAACCGCTCGTTGAGCACCAGCAGCCGCGGGTCGGGAGCCACCTCGGCCTGCCAGCGCACAGCCATCTCCGGTAGCTCGCGCGAGAAGCGATCGTCCAGGACGACGGTGGCCTCCGATGCAACGCTCACTTCACACAGATTACGGATGAGGACCTGTCGTCACACCTACACCGGGCCGATGCGACGGCTCTTGATCGCGGCGCTGTCCGCAGTAGCGCTGACGGCGGCGATGGCACCCGTCCTTATTGCCCCGCGTGCCGTCAACACGGCGTGCGTACCGGGCGAAACCGGAGTCATCTACGGGTGCACCCCGTTCTGCCTGCCGGGCAGATACTTCGACTACGACCACACCGGGTTGTGCCTCCCGGATCCGCCACCGCCACAGCCGAATAGCGTTGCCCTGCAGTCTGCCTCGATCTAGCAACGTCAGCGGCGTACCGAACCCGTCAGCGGCCCGCCGGTCGACGCTTGAAGCACGCAGATGACGGTACTGGGCAGCGGATTGGCCGACGTCCGGTCTTGATTGGAGTCGATCAGGTACGTCACCACGAACGGGCTGCCGCCGACGGATTGCCCGGTGTACCGCGTGAATCCCGCGGCACACTCTCGATCGGCGACGTCGGCGATGGCGGCATTGACCTCAACGTCCGCGCGTAGATAGACCTCCGCCGCGTGCGCGATGGCGCAATCGACGACGGACACGGTCACCACGCTGGGATCGCTTGGCGGCGGGTCAGCCAGGCAATCGCCGACTTGGAGCTCAATCCACTTCGCCATCCTGGGGCTCTGTGCGGTGGGCGGGGCAGCGACGGTTGTCGTGGTGGTGACGGCGGCCGGTGCGGAGGTTGCCGACGCTGGACTCGTCGACGTCGCTTCTGAACCGCCCGCGCCCCCGTCGCATGCCGTCAGCAGCGTCAGCGCGGCAAGCGACACGCCAAGATAACGACAAGAATCTTCCAAGGCGCACATCGGACGCTTTGCCGAACCCATAACCCCCTCCCAGAGTGAGATCGATTGTGCCTGACGTGCCTGATACCCCGACTCAAGGCAGCGACGCGCGCAGCGCTTGTCGCCGTGATGTGTGCCGGATGCGGGTTGACGACAACCGTATCGGCCGGCCCGATCGCGCCTGTCAGTGTCGACTGCGGCCTGCAGGCGCC
>JAVRPX010000765.1:0-15832 GCA_032161985.1 Mycobacterium sp. | reverse complement strand
CGGGTTGCCGATGCCATCGAGGAAATCGCCCGTCCCAACCGCGGCGACCAGCAAGAAGAGCCTCAGATCCAGGCTGACCCCGACCTGCGGCGACCTCGACTGATTCGGAAGGCCCCGGGGTGGGTGGTGGCGGTGATCGTCCTCGCGACCGCGGTGGCCGGAGGCTGGGCGGTCTTCTGGGCCCTCGGTCTTCCCACGGTGTCGGGGCGGCCCGGCCTGTCGATCGCCGGGCAGTTGCCCGTCCGCATTGCGGCCGCCGCCGTTGTTGCCGTCATCGTCGGTGGTTTGCTTGCGTGGGCGTTCCGGCCCGCGCAGACCCTGCGGCGCACAGCGCGATCCTGGGGAATCACCACGCGCCGCCGCACTCCACGCATTCCGTTATTCGGATCGCTCACCGCGGCAGTCCTCATCGGGTTCGGCCTCGCAGCGTTGGCGACATGGATCGTCGGCGGTGCGGTCTTCGAGCGCGCGACGTCCGCCAGCGCTGTCGACGTGGTCAAAGCTTCGCTGCCTGCGATCGCGGGCGTGGTGATCGCCGTCGCGCTGGTCCTGGTGTATCGACGCCAAAAGGACACGGAGCGAGCGCAATTCGCGCAGCGATTCGGAGCGGCGTCGGCGCAGTTGGGCGACTCGGAGACGGCGGTTCGCATAGCCGGTGTGTACGCGATGGCCGCCGCCGCCGATGAGAGCCCGGTTTTCTCGCGGCGCCAGCAATGCATCGATGCGCTGTGCGGCTATCTGCGTCTGCCATACGACCCGGACTCCGGCAGTAACAACCTCAGCGAGTTCGTCTCAACGACAACTTGGTCGGCGACACCACCGGCCGTCAACATCGAGGAGACGCGGCGGCAAACGGTCCGCCAGAACGACCGCGAGGTGCGCGACACGATCGGTCGGGTGCTGTCGCAACGTCTTTCCGGCACGGCCGACACGAGCTGGTCCGGCAACGACTTCGACCTCACCGGCGTGTTGTTCGAGGACGCCTGGTTTGCGCGAGCGAGGTTCAGCGGCAGGCACGTGTGGTTTGACGGTGCCGTCTTCAGCGGCCCGAACGCCTCATTCGAGGACGTGGAATTCAACTCCGAAGTCGTCTCGTTCGACGGGGCCAGCTTCGAATCCGACGCGACGTTCGCCGGGTCGACGTTTCGGGCCCGCACCGCGTCGTTCGACGGGGCCGCCTTCCGCGGCAAAGACACGTCATTCGACGAGACGAGGTTCGCAGGCGAGTACGTGTCGTTTCGACGCGTCGGCTTCTCCAGCGAGCAGACGTCGTTCGGCTCGGCGGTGTTCAAGTGCCTGCGCGCGTCGTTCGACTCGCCCGCCGAGTGGAAGAACGTCGAGTTCGACTGGGACAACCCTGCGAGCGGAAGCCAGCAGGCGGTTCCGCGCTGCATCACCCCGCGGCCGTGGCCGCCGTACGTGGTCGACAAGGAGTCTCCGACGAGCTCCCGGCCGACTTCGCAGGAGAAGGACGACGATCTCGTTGGCTGAGGCCCGCATGGCAGCAAAGGAGACTTCAATGATTACCCGCCGCGAGCTGCCCGAGTCGCCCTATCTGGCCGCAGCCACCGGCCGCAAACCCAGCCGCGTGCCGGTGTGGTTCATGCGGCAGGCAGGCAGGTCGCTGCCCGAGTACCGGGCGTTGCGGGCCAAGAACACCATGATGCAGGCGTGCTTCGACGCCGAACTGATCACCGAGATCACGCTGCAGCCGATCCGCAGGCACGGGGTGGACGCCGCGATCCTGTTCTCCGACATCGTGGTGCCGCTGCGCGCATCCGGTATCGAGCTCGACATCGTCCCCGATGTCGGGCCGGTGATCGAGCATCCCGTGCGGACTGTCGCTGACGTCGAAGCCATGAAAGCGCTTGAACCGCACCAGGTAGCGCCGATCGCGCAGGCGGTGACGCAGCTTGTGTCGGAGCTGGGCGACGTTCCGCTCATCGGGTTTGCGGGCGCGCCGTTCACGCTGGCGTCCTATCTCGTCGAGGGTGGTCCCAGCCGGCACCACGAACGCACCAAGGCGATGATGCTGGGCGAACCCGCGACCTGGCACGCCTTGATGACGACGTTGACCGACGTCACGATCGCGTTTCTGCAGACCCAGTTGGACGCCGGAGTGGACGCGATTCAGTTGTTCGATTCGTGGGCGGGCACGCTGTCGTTGGCCGACTACCGCAGTTACGTGCTGCCACACAGCAGCAGAGTGTTTTCCGCGCTCGCAGGCGCCGGTGTGCCGATGACGCATTTCGGGGTCGGCACCGCCGAGCTGCTTGGCGCGATGTCGCAGGCCGGCGCGACGATTGTTGGAGTCGACTGGCGAACCTCATTGACCGACGCTGCCGCGCGAGTGCAACAGGGCACCGCACTGCAGGGCAACCTCGATCCGGTCGTGTTGCTGGCGGGGTTCCCCGTGGTGGAGCGCGCGGTGCGCGCCGTCGTCGAGGACGGCAGGCGCGCGGTCGACGCTGGCGCGGCGGGCCACGTGTTCAACCTGGGCCATGGCGTGCTGCCCAGCACCGACCCGGCGGTGATCACCGACGCCGTGGCATTGGTGCATGCCCTATGAATGCGTCGTATGCCGTTGTGGGGGGCGGGGTTTCGGGCCTGGTCGCGGCTTACCGGCTGCGACTTGCGGCGGGGCCGGACGCGACGATCACGGTGTTCGACCCGGCCGACCGGCTGGGCGGCGTGCTGCGCACCGAGCGGATCGGCGGCCAGCCGCTGGACGTCGGCGCCGAGGCGTTCATCGCGCGCCGACCGGAGGTGCCTGCGCTGCTGGCCGAGCTGGGCCTGGCGGGCAGGCAGATCGGCACCACAGGAGCGCGGCCGCTGATCTACAGCCAGCGCCGGTTGCACCCGTTGCCCACCCACACCCTGCAGGGCATCCCGGCGCAGCCGCAGGCCCTGGCCGGGCTTGTCGACGGCGCCACGATCAAGAGGATGCTCGACGACCGCACCCGCCCGTTCTCCTGGCGGCCGGGCGCCGACCCGTCGGTGGCCGATCTGGTCGGTGACCGATTCGGCGAACAGGTGGTGACCCGCTCGGTGGACCCGCTGCTGGCGGGCGTGTACGCAGGGTCAGCTGCCACGATAGGTCTGCGCTCGGCTGCTCCGACGTTGGCAGCGGCGCTGGACCGGGGCGCACGCAACCTGACCGACGCGGTGAGTCAGGCGGTGGCTGGTGTGGGGCCACCGCCACAATCCGTGTTCGGCGCTCTCGACGGCGGATACACGGTGCTGGTCGATGAGCTCGTCCGCCGGGCCGGCATCCGATGGGCGCAGGTGGGCGTCGGCCAGGTCAACCGCGCGTCACTGGGCTGGGAACTGGTCGATGACGAGGGGGAGCGCTGGCTCGCCGACGCGGCGGTGCTGGCGGTTCCTGCGCCGCAGCTGCCGAGTCTGATCGATGCAGTGGCACCGCGGACCGCGGCGGCGGCGCGACGCATCGCGGTCGCGTCCACGGCACTGGTTGCGCTGGCACTCCCCGGCGGCACCCCGCTGCCCGAGCAGTCCGGGGTCCTGGTGGCGAGCGGAGAACGGTTGCGCGCCAAGGCGATTACCTTGTCGAGCCGCAAATGGGGACGGCGTGGCAACGTGGAGCTGGTGCGGTTGTCGTACGGCCGGTTCGGTGACGATCTGGCCCGCAGCGCAGGCGACGAGGATCTGCTGTCGTGGGCCTCGCAGGACCTGGCCACGGTGTTCGGCGTCAACGTCGAGCCGGTCGATTGCCATGTGCACCGCTGGATCGACGCGATGCCCCAATACGGACCGGGCCATCCCGACCTGGTGGCCGAGCTGCGGGGTGGTGTGCCGCCGACCCTGGCCGTCGCCGGCGGCTACCTGGACGGTATCGGGGTGCCGGCCTGTGTGGCCGCCGCGACGCAGGCGGCGGCGTCGCTGGTTGCCGCCCGCCTCGCGCACTAAGAACTTCGCCAGCTCGATTTCGACGGGATTCGCGGCCGCACGTTTGGTCGCCAAACCGTGAATTTGCTGCACCTGTATTCGCGTGTTCTTCGTGTCAGCTACGCCATTGTTGTGGCAACGTCAAATATGCTAGTTGTCTAGGCGTTTCACCCTATAAAACCGCTTGCGTGTTTGAGCTGGCAATCGCCATTTTCCGCCTTCGCCTCCTATTTCGATTCCAGCAGAATGTTGCTACGCTTGCAACAGTGCGAAATACTGCGCTGGCGATTGGCTTCGCCACAGCTGTAGCCATCGGTTTGTCCGTATGGCTCGTCGGCGGCCGGGGTAACGGTGAGATGGCCGCAGTCGCCAGCGAGTTCATCCTCATCGGGTTCGCGATGTTCGCCTTCGTCTGCGCCGTGCTGGCGGCCAGGGCGACTCGGGGGCGCCGACGGATCGCCTGGATCTGCCAGGCCGTGGGACTTGCGGGCTGGGCAGCCGGTGAGATGCTCTGGACATACTTCGATCTCGTCCTCAACACGGATCCGTTCCCGTCGGTCGCCGACGCGGCGTATCTGCTCTACCCGGTCGGCGCATGCGCTGCCCTCGTGTTGTACTGCGGGGGCTACTCCCGCCCGGGTCGGGGCCGCATGGTCCTCGACGCCTTGATCGTCGCGGGTTCGCTGTTCGAGATCTTCTGGGTGCTCGTGCTGCGTGATATCTACGAAGCGGGTGCTGAGAGCCGGTTCGAGATGGGGCTGTCGTTGGCCTATCCGGTCAGTGACATCGTGGTCGTCACGGTGGCAGTGTTGGTGCTGGGTCGAGCCCGACCTGGTTCCCGCGTCACGCTGGGCGTGCTGACGTTGGGCAACGTACTGAATGCGATGTCGGACAGCGTATGGGTCTATCTCGATGCCAACAACGCCTACGTCAATGGTCATCTTGTCGACGTGGGGTGGATCTTTGGCCTGCTGGCGCTCGGCAGCGCGGCGCTGTTGAGTCGCCGCAGTCTGCATGCCGACGATCTGAAGCCTCACGTGCCCTCGCGGACGTCGTCATGGCTGCCGTACCTGCCCATCGGGCTGGCAGGCGCCGTGTGCGCTCCCACGGTTATCCGGGCACCGGGAATGACCCCGCTGCTCGCTTCGGCGATGGTGTTGATCAGCGCGGTGCTGGCCCGGCAGTTCCTGATGGTGGGCGAGAACCGACGATTGTTGGCGATGGTGGCCGACCAAGCGCTGCGCGACCCGCTGACGGGGCTTGCGAACCGCGCGCTGTTTCACGACCGGTTGACGCATGCGATGCAACTACACGAGCGCGACAACCAGTCGGTGACGGTGCTGTCGCTGGACCTCGACGACTTCAAACTCGTCAACGACAGCCTCGGCCACCCCGCAGGGGACGCACTGCTGAGGATGGTCGGGGAGCGCATTCTTGGCTGTGTGAGGAGTAGTGACACCGTCGCGCGCCTTGGTGGGGACGAGTACGCCGTCCTGATGGAGGGCACGGCCGAACAGTCACGCCTGATCGCGCACCGAGTGGTACAGGAATTCACCAAGTCGTTCGCGCTCGACGGCAATGAGTTGATCATTCGGCCCAGCGTCGGGCTTGCCATCGTAACGGCAGCCGATTTGACGACCTCGGCCGACGTGATGCTGAAACACGCTGATATGGCGATGTATTCGGCGAAACGCTCCAGGACCGGCGACGTGCATACCTTCACACCGGACATTGTTTCCGGGGAGCGTGGGCCGCTCGGGCTGCGGCTGTTGGCACAACTGCGTCACGCGATCAGCAACGTCGACTTGACCCTGGTCTACCAGCCCAAGTTCGAACTGCGCAGCGGCGAAATCGTCGGCGTCGAGGCATTGCTGCGGTGGCCACATCCCGAACGCGGTTTACTCGGCCCGGACCAGTTCCTGCCGCTGGTCCGTAAACACGGCCTAATGCACTCCGTGACGGACCTGGTGCTGGCGCGGGCCCTCGACGACGCGGCTGTGTGGTATTCGAAGGGTGTTGGCGTACCCGTGGCGGTCAACCTATTCGCCCCATCGCTGGCCGATCTGAATCTGCCCCGTCGGATGGTGCAGGCACTCGAAGAGCGCGGTCTGAGTTCGAATGCACTTACCGTGGAGATCACCGAATACCTCCTGCTGGACAACATGAACCGCGCTCGCACTGTGCTCACCAGGTTGCGAGAGTGTGGGATTCGCGTCGCGATCGATGACTTCGGCCGCGGCTATTCCGCGTTGTGGTATCTGCGCGAGCTGCCCATCGATGAAGTCAAGCTCGACAAGGGGTTCATCGCCCCGATACTGGTCGATCGGAAGGCCGCAGCGATTGTGCGCGCGGTCATCAACCTCGCGCATGAGTTGGACGTTACGACGGTTGCCGAGGGCGTGGAGGACGAAAAAACGGCGACCCGACTTCGTGAGTATGGGTGTGAAGTGGCGCAGGGATTTCACTGCAGTATGCCGCTGGAAGCCTCGGTGTTGTTGGAGACGCTGCTCTCGGGGCAGGTCATGTGCTGCGACGCGGCCGATGGGTCACAGCCGATCCAACTGCCGCGAACCACGCGAACCAATGGTGCGACGGAAACCGATCCAGCGCCGGCGTCCCTGGCCACCGGCCGCGTGGCACGATAGAAGACATGGCCAAGCTTGACTACGACACCCTCAACTCGATAACCAGATACATGATGATCTCGGTCTTCTCCGTGCAACCGGAGGCATTGGGGGACGAGCGCGCGGCGGTGGTCGACGAGACCGCGACGTTCCTCAAGCAGCAGGAGGACAAGGGCGTCGTCGTCCGCGGTCTCTACGACGTCGCGGGCTTCCGCGCCGATGCCGACTTCATGATCTGGACGCACGCCGAACGGGTCGAGGACCTGCAGGCCACCTATTCGGCGTTCCGCCGAACCGCGCTCGGGCTGGCCAGCGACCCGGTGTGGAGCGTCGTCGCCCTGCACCGGCCCGCCGAGTTCAACAAGAGCCATGTTCCTGCATTCATTGCCGGTGAGGCGCCGGGTGACTACGTCTGCGTATATCCGTTCGTGCGGTCACTGGACTGGTACCTGCTGCCCGACGACGAGCGGCGCAAGATGCTCGTCGAGCACGGCATGGCGGGCCGCGAGTACCCCGACGTGCGGGCCAACACGGTTCCGGCGTTCGCCCTCGGCGACTACGAGTGGATTTTGGCGTTCGAGGGGCCCGACCTGGCCCGCATCGTCGAGTTGATGTGGAAGCTGCGCTACACCGATGCGCGCAGGCACGTCCGCGAGGAGACGCCGTTTTTCACCGGCCCGCGCGTCAGCCCGGAAGAACTCGTCGCCAAGCTGCCGTGACTTTCGCGCCTGCCATCACCGAATGCCGGCATCGACGAGCAAGCGCGACAGCCCGATTCCGGCCAACTGCGACTCGACATCGGCTTGCTCAGCGCGCGCTTCATCGGCTCTGTTCGTAACAGCAAGCGTCTCGATACGCAGCAGCCGCGCGTGCAGACCCGCCAATGGTCGGCGCTCGCTGTCGATTCCAGCGAGCAGCTCACTCGCCCGCCGATACGCTTGCTCACGATCATCATCGGAATCGCTTGCGAGCAAGAGCCGGATCCCGGAGTCCTCGTCGAGTTCGGCGGTCATCGTGGCGATCCCGTCGTCGCGCGGGATGTTGCGGGAAGACCGCAGTCGATCCACAACGGCCTGCGGCATGTGAATGACGAGTCGGATCCGCTCGTTGTTGATCGCCGCCGCGAGACGCGGCATCCGCAACTTTTCCGCCGTCTTCATCCCAGCGGCAAGATGATCGACGGCCGAAGCGCGATCACCATGAGCCGCTTTGATTCTCGCGCCGACGACATACCTTGCCACTAGGCAGTCGACGCCACCGCCCTCGGACCCGAGCACATAGCTCTCGTCCAGAAGACGCACCGCTTCGGTGAACTCGCCGGTCTCGTACAGCACCTGGCCGAGAAGCGCGCCTGCAAGCCGCGCAGCGTGCGAATGTGGGCCGACTCGCGCACCGAGCTCATATGCCTCACGGAAACATGTCAGGGCGAGCTCGATGTCGAGCTGATACCTGGCGGAGACACCGCCGTAGCAGCGGGCGTACACGCTGGCGAACGGGCCCATCATCTCCTGGTAGGGCGCCGCCCATTCCAGCAGCCGGTGAGCCTTGTCGAATTCGAAGCGGCAAATCGCCGCGAACGCCGCGACGTTTCCCGCCACCCCCGCCACCCGCGGATGCAACGTGTCGGGTCGCGACATCGCCTCCGCAACAAGCGCGTCCACGCCGTCGACTCGGTCGGCGAATATCTCCGCAACACCGCGCACCACATCGGCTTCCGCCCGTAGATCCGCCCGCGTGGTCTCGGAGGGCTCCGCGCCGTCCACGGCCGCCTCGAACCGATTCAGGGCGGCGTGGGCCTGCGTCGAGTGCTGCAGCAGGATATGCGCCCAGGCGAGGTCGAGTTGCAGGCGTGGCCGCGACGCCACCACGCGCGGCGGCAACTTGTCGATGATCCCGAGCAGAGTGGTCATCTTGGACTGCTCGAGCAGCCTGGTCTCATCCTCTTCGACCAATTGAACTGCGGTTTCGGGGTCTCCCGCGGCCAGGGCGTGGTCGACAGCCTCGTTGAGGTGTCCATGTTGGGCGAACCAGGAAGACGCGCGGCTGTGAAGCCGCCCGATCCCGTCGGGGCGGTCACGTTCGAGTCGTCGACGCAGAAACTCCGCGAACATCTGGTGGTACCGAAACCACCCCGGCTCGCCCTCGACCTGTTGGAGGAACAACCCGCGGCGCTCGACTTCCTCGAGCATCGCCCGGCCGCCCGACGTCTGCGCCAGCACGCATGCCAACTCGCCGCATGTTCGCTCGGTGATCGACGTAACCAGCATGAAGTCGGCAATCTCTGGTTCCAGGGCATCGAGGACATTTTCTGCGAGGAACTCACCGATCACGTCATTCGCGCCGGACAGTCCGCTCATCAGACGGTCGGCGTCGGCGCCTGCGCGCAGGGACAGGGTGGCCAGCTGCAATGCGGCGGCCCAGCCGTCGGTCGATGTCGTCAGCGCATTCACATCAGTACCTGACAGCTTCAAGCCGCCGATATCGTTGAAGAACGAGTACGCTTCCGCCTCGTCGAAACGCAGTGAACCGCAATCTATCTCGACTATTTCGTCGTGGATGCGCAACTTGCTCACCGGTAGCCCCGCGCGCGACCAGCTCGTCACGATGATCTGCAGGTGGTGGCAACCGTGCTCGAGCAGAAAACCGAGCGCCGCGGTGGTGCCGGCGTCGGTAACGCGCTGCCAATCATCGATCACCAGCGCGATTCGATCGTCGTTGTCGTGTATCTCGTCGATCAGCGAGGTCAGCACGTAGCGCCCCGCATCGTCGCCGTGCTCCTCGAGCACCTGGCACAACGAGGCGGCGAGCTCGGGCCGGACCCGCCGGATCGACTCCAGCAGGTGGACGAGGAACCACACCGCGTTGTTGTCGTCATCGTCGATGGTCAGCCAACCCACCGCGACGCCGTCGTGTACGAGTTGTTCGCGCCACTGCGCGGCGAGCGTGCTCTTACCGAATCCGGACGGTGCGTGAATAAGGACGAGCCGTCGCCGACCGCCGGCGCGCAGCGCCTCGATCAGCCGGTCGCGGGCGAGCAGCGCCCGTGCTGCGACAGGGGGACGGTACTTCGTCGCCGGCGTCGGCGGCGTCGGTGTCAGCGTGGTTTCGCGCCGAGGCGCCTGCCGCACCCCGCTCGATTCGCGGCGTTCGACGCCCAGGTCAACGGGTCGGGCCATCTCATCCACTGCGACGCCGCTGCCGCGCTGGGTCTCGCGAAGCTCGTTGCCGAACTGCGCCGCGCTGGCTGGACGATCGGTGGGGTCGCGGGACATGGCCCGTTCGATGATCGCGGCCACATCGTCGGGCAGCCCGTGCTCTCGCAGATCCGGGACGGGCTGCGACGTGATTCGCAGAAACTGGGCAACGACCTGTTCGCCGCTGCGGCGCTCGTATGCCGCATGTCCGGTGAGCGCGCAGAACAGCGTTGCACCAAGGGAATAAACGTCGGACCGTTCCGTCGGAGTCGCGCCCTCGAGCACTTCGGGCGCGGTGAAAGCGGGTGAACCGGTGATGACCCCGGTGGCGGTCTGGAACCCGCCCGCGATCCTGGCGATGCCGAAATCGGTGAGCTGCGGTTCGCCGTAATCGGTCAGCAGGATGTTGGCCGGTTTGACGTCGCGGTGCAACGTCCCCACCTGATGAGCGGCGTCAAGCGCACCGGCGAGTTTGACGCAGATGCTCAGTGCCTCGCTCCAGTCGAGCGGTCCGTGCTTGCGGATCACCGCCTCGAGCGAATCCTTGGCGTGGTACGGCATCACGATGAACGGCCTGCCGCTTGCGGTCGTACCGACCTCCAAGATCTGCACGATGTGGGGGTGTCCCGAAAGGCGGCCCATCGCCCGTTGTTCGCGCATGAAGCGGTCGACATTGTCGGGGTCGAGGTCAGAACTCAACACCTTGACGGCCACCGTGCGGTCCAGTGACGTCTGGACACAGCGGTACACGACGCCGAACCCGCCGTGCCCAATCTCGGTGACGTCGTCGAATCCCGCCCCGCGCAATTCCGCGGGGATCTCGGGAACGAGATCCCCTTGTGTCGCATATGGATCGACGCCGGCCATCGATGGTCACTGTCCTCGAACGTCACAATAACGCCGAGAAGTTCGGCCGAGGGGGTAATCGACACCTTCACCTGGCACGGCGGGCTAACCGCTCAGGCTCGCAGATGAGGATGCTTTTGCCGTCCGGACGAATCCAGCCGCGGCTGGTGAAGTCTGACAACGTCTTGTTCACCGTTTCCCGTGACGACCCGATAAGTTGCGCAATCTCTTGTTGGGTCAAGTCGAGAGTCACGCGCAGCGCGGCACCTTCGGGCGTGCCGAATCGCTCCGCGAGCTCCAGCAGCTTCATCGCGACGCGGCCAGGTCCGTCGGTAGAGAAGAGGCCGGTAAGGGCGTCATCGGAACGTCGCAGCCGACGGGCAAGCACGCGCAACAGTTGCTCTGCGACTTCGGGACCGTCGGTCAGCAACGATCGCAGCGCGCTCCGGTTGATCGACAACGCGCATACGTCGGTGATGGCAGACGCGTTGGCGGTCCGCGCGCCCGCGTCGAACATCGACGCGGCGCCGAACACATCCGACGGACCCATGATGTAGAGCAGTTGCTCGCGGCCGTCGGCGCCGCTGCGCCCGATCTTCACCTTGCCGGTTTTGATGATGAAGAGGCGATTTGCCGGATCGCCTTCGCTGTAGATGGCTTGCCCGCGAGGGAATTTCACCAACGGCAGCCGTTGGCGGTGCGGCCGTCTTTCGACGTCACATATCCATTCCACCGTTGACACTCCAAACCTGGCCAGTGATGTAGGAGGAAGCGTCGGCGGCAAGGAAGTGAACCACCCGCGCGACTTCCTCCGGCCTGCCTGCGCGGCCGACAGGGATCTGGCTGGTCAGCTTCGCCATCACCTTGTCGGGAATGTCCGCGGTCATCTCTGTTTCGATCAGGCCGGGAGTGACGATGTTGACCGTGATTCCGATTCCGTTTTCGGCGTGCTTGCCGGACTTCGCCAACTGGTAGGCGGCTTCCTTGGCCAGTGTCTTGGTCAGCCCGAAGAGCCCGGATTTCGAGGCGGCATAGTTGGCTTGGCCGATATTGCCCGTCTCTCCCACGACGGACGACACGTTGACAATGCGCCCGCTGCCTCGCTCGACCATGTGGGCCAGCGCGGCCTGGCAGAGGAAGAATGCGCCCGAGAGGTTCACGGCCAGCACGCTGTGCCAGTCGTCCTCTGTCATGGCGGCGACCGTCTTGTCCATGGTGATGCCTGCGTTGTTGACCAGGACGTCGAGACGCCCGTGGGTGTCAATGACCTCATCGATCGTGCGGCGGCAGTCGCCGGGGGCGCCGACATTGCCTTGGTGCGCAGAAGCGGACGCCCCGTGAGGCTTGGTTTTGGTCAACAGGTCGGCGACGAACCGTTCGGCGCTGTCGTTGTCACGGTTGTAGCCCACCGCGACGGTTGCGCCCTGGTTGGCGAGGCTGTGCGCGATAGCGGCCCCGATGCCGCGGGTGCCGCCGGTGACGAAGGCCACTCGGCCCGCCAATTTGTCCGTGGCCGGCGGGTTCGACTGGCGCGGTGCGGATTCCAGCATGTCGGTCATGACGACAGCTCCGTTCTTTGTTGAGGTGTTCAGTTGAGTTCAGAGAGTGCGACTTTTGCGGCGTTGGCGCCGCACATGCCGTGAGCGCCTGGTCCCGGAGGTGTGGCCGCGGAGCAGATGTACATGCCGCGGACGCCGATCTTGTAGGGCGACAGCGTGATCCGGGGTCCGAACGTCAGTTGGAGGATGTCCTTAGAGCCGGTCATGATGTCCCCGCCGACGTAATTGGGGTTATAGGCGGCCATTTGCGTGGTTGTCCGAACTGTCTTGCCGATGATCCGCTCGCGGAAGCCGGGGGCGAACCGCTCGATCTGGGCGATGATCGGCTCGGTGGCATCCCCCGAGAATCCGTTCGGCACATGCGCGTAGGTCCACAAGGGATGTATGTTCCCGACGGACCGCTGCGGGTCGGCGAGGTACTGCTGGCCGACTAGCACGAACGGCCGATCGGGCATGCGTCCGGCGTGGACGTCGCGCTCGGTGGCCGCGAGCTCGGCGTAGTTGCCCACGGCGTGAACCGTGCCCGCACGATGCGCTGAGGGATTTGTCCACGGGACGCCGCCTTCCACCGCGAAGTCCACCTTGAATGCGCCGGGTCCCTGGCGAAACCGCCTGTAGGCGCGCGCAACCCGCGATGGCAAGCGATCGCCGACAATGCTGGCGACGGCTTCTGGCGCCAGATCGAACATCGTCACATCGGCGGGTGGCAACTGCGAGGCCGTCTCGATACGCGTGCCGGTTTCGATCTTGCCGCCGAGGTCGGTCAGCAGCGCCGCCAGCGCGTTGGTGATCGACTGCGACCCACCGGTCGCCACGGGCCATCCGTGCCGATGCCCTGCGGTGAGGATGCCCAAGCCGACCGCCGACGACATCGGGTAATGCAGCGGCCGAAAGGCGTGCGCCGCAATACCTCCGAACAGTGCCTGAGTCTCTGGGTTGCGAAACCACCGGGCAAGCGTGGATGCGGGCAGCACTGTCGGCGCACCAAATCGGGCCAGCGCCAAGGGATGATGCGGCACCCTCAGCAGGGGTCCCATGATGTCCTCGGACAGCGCGTCGAAGTTGGCCGACGTCTTGCCGAACAGCCGCCGCCACCGGGCGCCATCGCCGTCTTGCATCCCGTCGGCGGTGGCCTCGACCGAGCGGTACAGCACCCCTGCGCTGCCGCCGTCGAGCGGATGTACGCAGTCGATCTCCGGGAGGCGCCAGGACAGGCCGTAGCGATCCAGTCCGAGGCCGCTGAGGAACTGTGAGCCCACGGCCATGGGGTGGATCGCCGAGCAGTGGTCGTGCAGGAGGCCAGGGATGATCGCCTCGCTGGTGCGCGTGCCCCCTCCGATTTCGTCGGCGGCTTCCAGGACGGTGACCTGTACGCCTGCCTTGGCGAGGGCGACCGCGGCGGCCAGGCCGTTCGGCCCGGCCCCCACGACGATGGCGGTGCTCATTCCTCGCCTCCCGCTCGCTCCGGTCCTCGCTCGTTCCTCGCTGCGATCCTCACTCGCGCTCGGCTTCGGGGCGTCATGCCAGCGCCCCGTGATCGTGATCCGCCGGCTTCCTGCCCGACAGCGACCACGTGACCTCGGTCGGGATCGGACCGTTGGGCAGCCACGGCTGCTCGGCGACGGCGTCGGTCACCTTCCATGTGCCGCGCTCGATCACGCCGAGCGCCGCATCGATGACCTTGTAGTGCTGGACCTTGCTGCCCCATGCCTGGGACTCCACCCAGACGACCACGAGCTCGCCCGGCTCATACGCCGCCTCTCGCTGCACCGCGGCGATGAGGTCCTCGTTGTGCAGGTGACCGTCGCCGAAGTTGAACCCGATCAAGGAGTTGCAGACGAACTCGCCCTCGCGGACACTTCGCGTGTCGATGTCCGGCAGGTTCTTCAGAAGCACCGAGAACAGGCCGCGGCCCTGGCTGTGCATCGTGCGCCAGGAGATCACCCGCTGCATCGTGACGTCGGCCCATTTCGGCTCGAAACCGGACTCGATGAACTGGTCGACCTGGTTCTTGGCGGTGCGGGTCACCTTGTTGAGCTTGGCCTCGGCGCCGGGCGCGAACGCCCACACCGCGGATGCCCAGTTGCCTGCGTACTGCCGCATCGACGGCAGGAACGACACCTTGTCGGGCCGGAAGTTGCCGAGGATCGGGTAGAACAGCAGCGCGACGGTGACGATCAGCGCCAACCAGGCTGGGGTCATGTCCAACACGGAGTAACCGCTCCAGGAGGGGAAGCCCAGGAACAGGAAGATGGTCGCGTAGGCGAACAGCACATTCCATTCCAGCGGCACGGCCAGCGGGAACGTCGAGATGATGAACAGGTGGAAGCACACCATGATCACCGCGGCGACGATCGTCACCCATTTGTTCGTCGAGAACAGCAGGACCAGCGGCGCCAGAATTTCCACGACGCTGCCCGGAACGTGCGCCATGAAGCTGGCGAGGTGCGAAGGGCGCAGATCGTTGGGGTAGTTGCGGTAGTGCGCCCGCTTCACCCACTTGAACGGAATCAAGGGACTGTTGCTGACCATCGGGGGGATGACATTGGTGAAGTGCAGTCCCAGCTTCGATATCCCCGCGCCGACCCAGACGACGACGATCAGCAGCTTCAGCGCGATGATCATGTTGACGAACGGGAACACGGCGAACATGATCAGCGCGGGCAGGTATTGCTCACCCCGGGCCGCGAGGAAGACGATCTTGTCCCGCAATCCCATCACCACCAGCAGCACGATCGGTGCGATCAACAGAGCTGGATTGACCAGACCCGACGCATTGCCGGGCATCGCTGCGGAGAGCGAATCGCTATGCACCCCAGGCAAAACCAGCGGAATAACGACGCTGATCATCAGCACGATATAGAGGCCGACGTCAAACCAGGTCCGCCGGTCCCCGCTGGTCAACGGCACCCACTTCCATGGCCGCAGCCGAATGGTGCCCGGCCGTGCCCAGAACAGGATGCCGCCGGTCATCGGCTTGACCTTGCCGGCCAGCGGGCCCCACGATCCGGCGACGCCGATGAGTTCGAGCACGATGGTCCACAGGACGGCCTTCTCATAGACGATGGGCTGGTTCCACCACTGCGAGACATGCAAGGGTGAAAGCCCGGACGTCAGGGTTGCCACCAGGATGCCGCCGAGCGCGTAGAAGAACACCAGCTTGGCGATGTAAATGGTGTGCACCATTCGTGCTGCCCCGAATCCGTTGTCCACCCAGTCGGTGGCGAGGATCCGCATCCGCTCCATGAGCGGTTTCTGCATGAAGGTGTCCGGATCGACGTCGGGCAGGTCCGGTTTGATGAATCCCATGATTGACGCTCCTTTGCGATGTGACGGGGTTGGTGTTTCAACGTGTTTCGACGAGGCTCTTACGCAGCGTCGGTTTGTCGATCTTGCCGACCGGGTTCTTCGGGATGTCGTCCATGATCGTGATCTCTACCGGCAGTTTGTATTTCGACAACGAGCCGCGCAGGTGCTCGCGGATCGCGTCTGTATCGAGCGTCCCTTCGGGATGCAGCGACACGAACAGCACCGGCTCCTCGCCGTAGACCGGGTGTGCGCGTCCGACGACCGCGGCCTCGGCGATCTGGGGAAGCCCGTGGACCACGGCCTCGATCTCGCGGGGGTAGATGTTCTCGCCGCCTCGGATGATCATGTCCTTGGCCCGGTCGACGAGGACCAGGTAGCCGTCCTCGTCGAACCG
>JAVRPX010000764.1:0-4154 GCA_032161985.1 Mycobacterium sp. | reverse complement strand
GGACCCGGTTGGCCACACTGTCGAAGCTCTCCCCATCCGGCGGCTTGACGCTGGTGTCGCGCAGCCACCGCCGGTGCAGTTCCGGATCACGTTCGGCGGCTTCGCCGAACGTCAGCCCCTCCCACGCGCCGAAGTCGGTCTCGATCAGGTCCTCGTCGACACTGACGTCGAGCCCAAGCGCCTTCGCCGCCGCCGTGGCCGTGTCATAAGCGCGCTGCAGCGGCGAGGTGACGACGGCTGCGATGCCGCCCTTCTGCGCGAGATACTGTGCGGCGGCCTCGGCTTGGCGCCTGCCGAGGTCGGTCAGCGCCGGGTTACCGCGGCCGGAATACCGCCGCTGCACGGACAATTCGGTCTGCCCGTGGCGCAGCAACAGGAACCGAGTGGGCGCGCCACGCGCTCCTGTCCAGCCCGCGGGTGAGGACGGCGTCGTCGATTCCTTCGATGTCTCTGCAGGGGCCTCGATCTCGGCGGCGGCGTCCATCGCCTCGTTGGCCAGCCGGTCGGCGTGGCTGTTTTTGGCGCGCGGAATCCAGGCGTAGGTGATGTGCTCGAATCGGGTGGACAGCGCGATGGCCTGTTGATGCAGTGCGGCGATGTCGGGATGTTTGACCTTCCAGCGGCCCGACATCTGTTCCACCACAAGCTTGGAATCCATCAACACGTCGACGTCGGTTGCACCGAGCTTGGCGGCCTCTTCCAGTCCCGCGATCAGCCCGCGGTATTCGGCGACGTTGTTGGTGGCATGCCCGATCGCCTGCTTGCTCTCTGCCAGCACCGCGCCGTGGTCGGCCGACCAGACCACCGTCCCATATCCGGCAGGCCCCGGGTTGCCACGCGATCCGCCGTCGGCCTCGAGAATGACCTTCACGCCCCGGTTCCCTTGACCCGCAGCAAAATCGCCCCACATTCCGGGCAGCGCAACAGCTCGTCCTCGGCTGCCGCGGAGATGCGCGCGAGCTCGCCCTTGTCGATTTCGATCCGGCAGGCGCCGCACCGACGGCCCTGCAGCAGTCCCGCGCCCGCCCCGCCGCGCACCCGCTGACGTTCGTACAGCGCGACGAGATCGGCGTCCAATTCGGCGACGAGTTCGTCTCGCCGCGAGACCGATTGGTGTCGGAGCTGATCGATCTCGGTGCGCGCCTCGTCGCGTGCCCGTTGGGCATCGGTGAGCTTGCTCTGCAGCTCGTCGATCTCCGCCAGCTCGCCTGCCTGCTGACTCTGCAGCTCCTCGCGGCGCTCCATGACCTCCAGCAGCGAGTCCTCCAGGCTGGACTGGCGCCGTTCCAACGTCCCCAGCTCGTGCTGCAATTCGGTGAGCTGTTTGGCATCGACGGTGCCTGCCGCGAGCAGCGAACGATCGCGGTCCTCACGTTGCCGGACCGCGTCGATCTCGGACTCGAACTTGGCCACCTGCGCATCAAGGTCCTCGAGTGCGATCTGCACGGCGGCGAGGCGGTCATTCGCCTCGCGGTGCCCCGACTGCGCCTCCTCAACCTGCTGCTGCTCGGCCAGGTGCTTGGCTCGGTGATCGATGCGGCTCAGCTCGGCGTCGAGCTCCGCGAGTTGGAGCAACGAACGTTGTTGAACTACTTCAGCTTTCATGTCCCGATTCTCTCGATATTCCACGGATCGGTGCGCACGGAGGACACTCGCACCGGCAACGAGTCACCGAAATGGCCCCGCAGCAGATCGGCCGCCTGGGTACACCAAGGGAATTCACTGGCCCAATGAGCGACGTCGACCAGCGCCACATCGGACGCGCGCATGTGCTCGTCGGCGGGATGGTGGCGCAGATCGGCGGTGACGTAGGCCTGCACGCCTGCGCCCGCGACCGTGTCGAGCAGCGAGTCGCCCGCTCCCCCGCATACCGCGACCCGTGACACCGCCGCCTCCGACTCGCCCGATGCCCGCACACCCCACGAGGTGCCGGGCAGCGCATCGTGTACGCGGGACACAAAGGCGGACAACGGCTCCGGTCTCGGCAGTGCACCTACTCGACCCAGCCCCACATCGCCTGGCACCGCAGCCAACGCGAAGATGTCGAAGGCGGGCTCCTCGTACGGATGACCGGCCCGCATCGCGGCCAGCACATGCGCGCGCTGGCGCGTCGGGGCGATCACCTCCACCCGGTCCTCGGGTACCCGCTCGACGGTGCCGACGCTGCCGATCGTCGGCGACGCGCCGTCCTGCGGAAGGAACTGTCCGGTGCCGGACGCACTCCAGCTGCAGTGCGAATAGTCACCGATGTGGCCCGCGCCCGCGGCGAACATCGCATCCCGCACCGCGTCGGTGTTCTCGGCAGGCACGAAGACCACCCATTTGTCCAAGTCGGCTCCCACAGAGATCGGCGCCAACACCTCGTCGACGGTCAGTCCCAACGCGTCGGCGAGCGCGTCGGACACCCCGGGCGAAGCCGCGTCGGCGTTGGTATGGGCGGTGAACAATGCACGCCCCGTGCGGATCAGCTGGTGTACGAGGGCGCCCTTGGCGGTGCTGGCGGCGACGGTGTCGACGCCGCGCAGCAACAGCGGGTGATGCGCCAACAGCAGCCCGCGGTCTCCGACCTCGGCGACGACGGCGGCGGTGGCGTCGACGGCGATCGTCACGGTCTCGACCGTCTCGGCCGGGTCGCCGCAGACCAGGCCCACCGAATCCCAGTCCTGGGCCAGCCGTGGCGGATAGGCCGCATCGAGCACGTCGATGATGTCGGCCAACTGGACGCTCATCTCAGCGCCTCGGCGATGGCGTCGACCAGCACCGGCCAGTCCGTGCGCACCGCGGCGCGCAGGAATTCGCCGTCGAGCCCGACGAACGTGTCGCAACGCCGCACCGCGATGCCCTTGCTGTCCAAGTACTTTCGCATCAACTGGGCGTCGGGCACGGTGAACAGGACGAAGGGGGCGCAGCCGTCGACGACATCCAGGCCGATGTTAGTCAACCCGGTTACCATCTCGGCGCGCAGCGCCGCCAACCGTCGCGCGCCTTGCTCGGCCTCGGCGACCGCCTCCGGCGAGCTACAAGTGGCGAACGCTTCAAGCTGCAACGTGCCCAGCGGCCAATGCGGACGCCGTGCGGTCATCCGGTCCAGAACATCCCGGGGGCCCAGCGCGTAGCCGACGCGCAGCCCGGCGAGCGACCACGTCTTGGTCAGGCTGCGCAGCACCACCAGGTCCGGAAGCGACTCGCCCGCCAGCGAGGCCGGCTCACCGGGAATCGCGTCGGCGAAAGCCTCGTCCACCACCACGATGCGGCCCGGCCTGCGCAACGCCAGGACCTCGTCGCGACGGTGCAGCACCGAGGTCGGGTTGGTTGGGTTGCCGACCACAACGAGGTCGGCCTCATTCGGGACACGGGCGCCGGCCAGGCCGAACGGCGGCGCCAGCACGACATGCTCGAACGCGACGCCGGCCGCGGCCAGGGTCGCTTCGGGCTCGGTGAACGACGGCGCGATCAGCGCGGCCAGCCGGGGTCGCAGGTTGGCCAGCAGGGCGAAGCCATCGGCCGCCCCGGCCAGCAGCGCCACCTCGTCGACAGTTCGTCCGTGCCTGGCGGCGACGGCGTGGCGCGCGCGGTGTTCATCGGCGGCGCTCGGGTACCGGCCGAGGTCGGCCATCCGGGCGGCCAGCCGGTCAACCAGCCACGACGGTGGCTCCGCGGCGCGGACATTGACGGCGAAGTCCAGCATGCCGGGCACCGCGGCCTGGTCGCCGTGGTAGCGCGCCTCAGCACGGGATTGACTCGCCACAGCACGACAGTAGTGCTCCGTCAGACCAGCCATCCGGACGACCGAAGACGTCGGGGAGAACAGTTTGTCGATCCGCAAGTGATTGCGTGTGATGCGGCGGGGTGTTTGATTGGGGCAATTCAGTGTCAGACCGGTGTGTCAGGGTGATCGACGTGGACCCAGACGCTGCGGAATTAGACCGTTCCGGTGGTGGGTGATGGCACGAATTGAGGTTCCTGATGGGTACACGGCACAGGCGTATCGGTTCGCGTTGGATCCGTCTCCGTCACAGGTGCGGGCGTTGGAATCGCATTGTGGGGCGGCCCGGTTCGCGTTCAATCACATGCTCGACGTAGTGAAAAAGAACCTGGATCAGCGTGCCGCCGAGCGGAGCTACGGCATCGCCGAGCAGGACTTGACCCCGGCG
>JAVRPX010000763.1:0-4077 GCA_032161985.1 Mycobacterium sp. | reverse complement strand
CCCGACAACACGCGTGAAGACTGACAAAAAACGTTAATCGTCAGTTCGTCACCCCGTCGGGATTGCTGAACGCAAGCGTTGCCGCTGTCGGTGTTGATCGAGTAGAACGTCGAGGAGTGTGATGACCGGACACGGCAGACAAGTTGAGCCGGCTCAGTCGGCCGGCAGCCTGCTTCGACACGCATACACCAGATGACAAATCCGGGCGGTAGTCGTCCACTCAAATGACGAATCACGTGTGGAGAAAGTGCTCCCATGAATATATCCAGGCTCATCACCAACGAGCTCTATGCATACGGCCGTAGCCATGTGGATGCTCACCACCAGTGACGGACGGCGACTGGCCGATATCCGTTCGGAGATGGATGCCCGCCGCATCGTGCACACGCTGGGCATTACACAGTTACGCGGTCCCTACTCCTGGGACGTTGTCGACAATCAAGGGCGATTGTTCGTCGCTGAGATCAGGCATCGATCAGGAGGAGGCGGCCGATGATTGTCGGGCGCAATCCGCGCAACCCCGTTATCGGCGACACCGCGCTGCTACGGGCCGACAATAGGCGCGGCGTCGGCACAATCGTCGACACGGACGCGATTAGGTACAAAGTCTACTGGCGCAACGGAAGAGGCCAACTTTCTTGGCACCCCCGCGGCGAGTTGGCCATCCCTCGAATCGATTTCGGACGGCGATGGCCATGACGTTCCCGAGGGCGCAACTGACCATGACGCGAATGGTTTGGAGGCATGCAAGTGAATTTTCACATCGGTGACAAGGTGCAAGTGGGTACGCGCGTCGGCACTATCACGGACGTCGGCACCATCCTCATCCAGGTCAAGACAACCGAGGGCAACCTCCGCGTGGTCTGCCCGTGGGAGCTCGTAAAGGATCCTCGGCTGACATGACAGTGCAGGAAACCATCCTGGCCTGGGCGCTCGCTGAAGCCATCACGCCGCACATGAATGCGGTTGAACGCAACCACGTCTTCGCGGTAATCGGCGCTGGTGAAACATTCGCAGCGATTCGCCTTCTGTTCAATTCGGCGGCGTTCCTACGAATCCCTCTTCCGCCCGACCTGTTGCGACAGTGCACATCGTGGTTGCACGCCTATGTTGGGCACGAGGACGAGCGGTACCTACGTGATCTCATCGAGAACTATTTGCTGCCAGACTCGATCCACGTTCTGGCAACCGTCCGGGTCAACCGTCTGACAATCCCGACGAATGCCGGTCGGGTGGTTGCACTTGCGGCGCAACGTCATCGGATTGGCTCTGCGACCGATGCCCGCTTCGGCATCGGGGCCGGAATCGGCTGACCGTGCGCATTTGTTCATCACGTCCAGCGCGGCGACCTTGAGCGCCATGCCCGCTGCCGCCCCGAAGTTAACTTTGCAGCGCAGCGTGGACGAGTGCTCCTGCTACTGCCCGGGTTGTGTTGACGGTTGACGGCTTTGCATCCAGCCACGCCGAAATGCCCGCGCCGTCAAACAGCACGACGAGCTGCTCGGCGAGTTCCTCCGGGTGCGTTACCTCGGCCGCGAAGGCCAGATCAAAAAACAAGTTGTGTATCCAGTCGCGGTATTCGGTGACGACTTCCTCGACTACTTCGCCCGGTAGCGCTTCGGCGCTGGCGGTCACCAGCGCACACCCGCGAAAGCCCGGTTCGACAAACGATTGCCCCTGGATCTCGAACACGCCCACCAGGCGCTCCCGGGGTGTGCGGTAATAGGGGAGTTCGCGCGCGAGCGCGTCCTGCAGCCGGGTGTGACGGGCCCGCAGATATGCCCTGACAAGCTCGTCGGTACTGCCGAACGCCTCGCGCAATGTCTCCGCCGGGACGCCGGCCTTCTCGATGACCCGGTCGATGGACACCCTGTGCATCCCCTGGCGGTAGAAAAGCTCGTCGGCGGCGTCAAGAAGACGTTGACGCGCCAATGCCGCATCGATCTCGGGCTCGTCCATGTTCCGTGTCCCATCTAGAACCGGCCGCCGCCATGACGCGGCGACAAGGCTCTTTCGGCAACGATGGCCGCCCTAGATGGTATTCCCGGCTGAGGGCTTGTGGCCAGGATCGGGGCAGCCCACACTCGTTGTAGAACGCCTCTCCGTGCTCGCGCAGATTGACGCTCGGTTGTCCGGCGACGTACTCTTTATGTACAGATCTGTCTAAAGCGGGTTGCGGGCCGCCGCTCATGTCACCAGTGCGCAATCAGGAGGACCAATGACTACCGAGTCACCGACCCCCGATCGGGACTACCCCCAGCTGCTTGGCGAACGAGGCCTCATCGAGCCTGCACCCCGCCGGGTACGCGGCTATTTCGACCGGACACTCGTATTCGACACCGTCCGGGCCCATTACGTTTGGGAGATCGCGTACTACCCGCAGTACTACATCCCCACGTCCGACGTGCGTATGGAGCACTTGCACGACGAAAACCACGTCCAGAAGCTGCAATTCGGTTCCTCGAGGCTGTACTCGCTGTCATCGGCCGAGCGCACATGGCCCTCTGCGGCACGTGTCTACGATTCCGGTCCTGTCGCGGGCACCGTGCGGTTCGAATGGGACGCACTTGACTGGTTCGAAGAGGATGAACCACTCATCCTTCATCCACGCAACCCGTACGTGCGTGTCGATTCGCTGCGCTCCCATCGTCACATCAGAGTCGAGCTCGACGGCGTCGTATTGGCCGAGACACACAGCCCAGTTCTGCTCTTCGAGACAGGGCTGCCGACGCGCTTCTACATCGACCGCACCGATGTCGAGTTCTCGCGCTTGGAGCCAAACAAGACCGAATCCGTATGCCCCTACAAGGGAATCACCTCTGGGTACTGGACATTCAGAAACGGCGATGCCGTGTATCCGGATATCGCCTGGGCCTACGACTACCCGCTGCGCGAAGTCGCGCCGATCGCCGGGATGATCGCTTTCTACAACGAGAAGCTGGACATCTTCGTTGATGGCGCGTTGTTGTCTCGCCCTCAAACCATTTTCACGTAGCGCGGTGTGAAGGATCTGCTCAGGGGACGACGCGCAGTTCGCGAAGTCTGGTGAGCTGCCGCCGAAAGCTCTGGTGCGTGTCGATGCAATCCGCGAAACCTGCCTGGCGGATCTTGATTGTGCTTTGGATTGTCTCTTCACCGAAGTTGAGCATCCAGTCCACGAACGCCCAGTTTGCAATCTGGTCGTAGGGCGTGGCGTGCAGGCCGTAGCGGGCAACCATTGAATCCCACAACGGAGCCTTCTCGCTCATCTCAGAAACAGTGGACATCGCAAGAGGCTCTGCGACGGGAAGATCGTAGAAGGCGGCGAGCTCGTTCCACAGTTGCCTCCAGCGATAGA
This sequence comes from Mycobacterium sp., assembly GCA_032161985.1. Classification (GTDB taxonomy): domain Bacteria; phylum Actinomycetota; class Actinomycetes; order Mycobacteriales; family Mycobacteriaceae; genus Mycobacterium. The sequence continues at coordinate 740 of JAVRPX010000763.1, read as the reverse complement.
CGTCACCGTTCGATACGTTGAAGATCTCGTTGCGTGCTTTGTCGTCACCCAGAGCCCACAAAGTTGCGCGGCCGAACAATTCAGCGTCAGTTGTCTCCTGGAGGCTGTTCCATCCGTCTCGGGTGCCAGGAAAGCGCAACGGCGACCCCAGTTCGCGACTCATCGCAGCGTAGGTCGCGAGACTGGTAACCAGGTTCATTGGCGAGTTCAGGCTTGGTCCCATGACCAGATGGGGACGCAAGACCGTCCAACTGGCCCCGTTCTCAGCGGCCCAGCCGGCCAGAATGTCTTCCTGTTGGTGGTAGTGGATCGGGGCAATGAGACGTGGGTCTGTCTCCTTTGCAGGAGCATTGAACGCCCCGAGACTGAAGCCGTAGGACTTGGCGCCGCCGGCAAGAACGACGCGCTGAACGGGCACATTGCCCGCTGCGAGAGCGTCGAGTGTGTTTCTCAACATGCTGGCATTTGGCTCTACCGTTTCGGCCATCGTGGGTTTCTCGACATAGGCGGCGAAGACCAGATCGGTCACCTCACCAAGAGACGAAAAGGCGTTCTTCGTACCCTCGCCGTCCATCAGATCGACACTGATGTGAGGCGGTGCGGACTGTGCCCGGTAGGCCGGTGCGGGTCGACGCGCGGCCGTGGTGACCCCCCATTGCGGGTTCTCTGCGACGGCGTCGATAACACCAGTACCAAGGACTCCGTATGGTCCAACGAGCAGGATCTGGCGTTGCGTGACG
>JAVRPX010000762.1:0-6819 GCA_032161985.1 Mycobacterium sp. | reverse complement strand
GAGTCCGCCCTTGGACAGGATCGCGGGATGGATTCCACGCGAGATCTCCTGCAGGTCTGTTGAGATGTCCGTCAAACCCGAAACAACGCGAGACAGTTGGCTTTTGAGGCTATCCAGTTGCGGCGGCACCGACGACTCTGCCAGCCGCGTTTGCAGTCCTAGCGACACGAGCCGTTGTTGGGCGCCGTCGTGCAGGTCGCGTTCCAAACGGCGGCGGGCGTCGTCGGCGGCTGCGACGATGCGGGCGCGTGAGGCGATGAGTTCGGCGCGGGTGGCGGCGTTGGCGATTGCGGTCGCAACCAGGTCGGCGAAGTCGCCGATGCGCGCCTCGGTGTCCGGTGGCAGCGGGTCAGCTGACGACGAGCCGACGATGGCCGCACCCCACAGCCGCCTGTCGACAATGATCGGGACTCCCACTGCCGAACGGATGCCGAGCTCACGTATGCGAGCGGCGTGGGTACCGGCAGCACTGTCATGGCTGTCCATCCGGGCGGCGCGGCCGGTCCGGAACACTGCGGTCGCGACGTTGTCGCCGTCCAACGCCAGACGCAGGCCCTCGGGCACCTGTTGCAGCCCGTCGCCGTGATAGATGGCGAGAGGGATGAATGCGTCGTCGGCGTCGTATTGAGACACCGTCGCGTGGCGCACATGCAGGCATCGAGCCATCTCGTCGGCGACCGCGCACAACACCTCAGACGGGGTGACCCCACGCGCTACCAGTGTTGCGACCCGTCGCAATGCGGTCTGCTGATCGGCGAGCACACCGAGCTCGTCGCGGCTCGCCTGTAGATCGGCGCGTGTCGCAGCGTTGGCGATTGACGTTGCGACAAGGTCGGCGAAGTCACCGATGCGCGTCTCGGTGTCCTGCGGCAACGGCTCAGGTGCCGACGAGCCGACGGCCGCCATTCCCCACACGTGTCCCTCGACGACGATCGGCGCCGCCACCGTGCAACGGAGGCCCATCTCACGAAGGCTTGCGGCGATGGAGCCCGGAGCGATCTGTAACTCCGAGTCGTCCAGTCGTGCGGCGCGGCAGGTGCGCAGCACTCTCGTTGCGATGTTGTCGCCTTCCAGTGGATGGCGGTTGCTGGTAACCAGCTTTTTCTTGACCTCCGGTTCAAGGTGGGATAGGGCCAGTACAACGACCTCGTCGTCTTCGAAGCGGTTTATGGATGCGTTACCCGCATGCAGGCACTCCGCCATCTCGCCGGCGACCGCCGCGAATACCTCCGATGGGCTCGCCCCGCGTGCGACCAGGGTTGCTACCCGCCGCAACCCGGCCTGTTGTTCGGCGAGCTCCCTTAACCTGTCGCGGCTTTCCTCGGCCACGGCCTGCGCTCGGTGCAATTCGTCTTGCTCGCGGCGGCGTTCGGTTACGTCGCGGCCGACGGCGTAGAACAGGCCCCGATGCCACACGACGCTCCACTCGAGCCAACGCTGCGAACCGTCCCTGCAGATCACGCGATTCTCGGAGCGCACCGGCTCAGCACTGCCTGGCAGCCGTTCGAGCAACGCACGCACGCCATCTCGATCCTCGGCAACGACCAAATCGAGAATGGGCCGTCCGGCCAACTCATCGACTGAGTAGCCGAGTATCTGCCTGAAGGCGGGATTGACCCGGATGACCCTCTCCGCGTCCATGATGCACAGCAGGTCAGGTGACAGGTCGAAGAACCTCTCGCCCACCCGCGCCAGTCCCGCGAGTGCGTTGGCCACCAACGCGAGGACGAGGAAGACACCAACCACCATCAAGTTCTGGGGTTCGAACGGGGCGAAATGTGCGGTCGGCCAACTACGGAAGTAAGCGAAGGCAATGGCGCTGGCGACCGACATCGCCATCGACAAGCCGAATCCCCACACCATCGAAACCACCAGCACGCCCAGTAGGAAGATCGTGCCGAAGCGGCCGGTCGTGCCCGTAACCACATTGAGCGAACACACGACAAGGGTCTCGGCCACAATGAACGATGCCGCCACCGCGATGCCCAGAACAAGGGACGGAGCTTTGGTGCGGGTCAATAGCGCCAGCACACGCAACCGCACGGTGCGCGGGCCAAATCCGGCGTCGGAGCCGCTGACCGCGAAAACGCGGGCCGGCATCCACGCCGGGCCAGGTCGCCGTGACCGCTTCTGTGGCACCAGAAATTCTCACATCGAATCTGCGGGGACTCCTCGGAACCCGCAAGGCTCAGCATAACCGTGCAGACCCGCGCTGTGTGAGGCCTGTGCGGTAGAGCGGAGCGTAGCTCATTACCCACTGGCTGGAAGGCACAGATCCCAGCTGGCGGGGGCATTATCTGGATGTCAGCTGTGACGACATTCGTTTGCTAGCGCGCGACTATTGTCCACAACCGCTAGTGATTGGGGCCACACGATGACATGGATGATCGCACTGGCAAGCGCAGCATGTACTGGGTGGACTGTTGAGTGGGCTCAGCGCCGGTGCGAATTGTGGGCTCACATGCGCGACAAGGATCTGTGAGACGAACGCCGGAGCTGGAGACGACGTTTGCACATTGAACAGCGCACTTTGATTCACACTTCAACCGAGACGATGTTGTCAGCATCATCACGCCGTAGCGTCGAGCGCCCACATCGCGCAATGGGATCGCAACTGGACGCGACGTCCCGCTATGGAGGACCACACGCGAACGATGGCGACCTTATTGCCGAAATCCCTATCTCGCGAACGCTTTCACGTGGGCCCAGGCGTTATTGCCATACCCCCGCGGATTCCAGAGGTGTGCCGGCGATTCAGGTTGTGTGACGCCTGTCTCATCCCAAGCGCGGGCGGTCACACTGATTGGCCCGGGTCGAGCGTCTACCGTCAGGGACCACAACCGCCAGGCCCACTGGCTGATCACGGGTTGCAAATCGGCTTGACGCCAAGTGCGGCCTTCGTCGAGGGAAACGTCGACGCGGGCGATCCCCCGTCCATCGCCAGCCAGTGCCCATCCGCTGATCCTCAGTGGGCCGACAGGAACCTGCTCGTCGTCGCCAGGAACGAGGATGTCGCAGTTGAGAGGTAGCGACGACAACGAAATTCCGTCGCCTGGCGCTGCGGTATCGGGGTCGGCCTCGGGCGGAAGGATGCGATAGTCGCTGGCCTGAAAGTAGTTTTCCGACGGCCCGGGTTGCACGGTGATGGCGTTAACCCACTTGACGCTGCGAGCCCCGATGTATCCCGGCACCACCACGCGCACCGGGCCACCGTGGACTCGTGGAAGCGGTTCTGAATTCATTTCCCAGGCCAGCAGCACTTCCCGCGACATGGCCTTGGACAACGGGATTGAGCTGCCATAGGACTGGACGGGAACCGCCTCCTGCGCCACGTCGGGTGCGCCGAACGCAACGTGCAAGCCGTCATCATCGGGCACGCCGGCTGTCTCGAGGACGTCTGCCAGCCTCGCTCCACGCCATTCGGCGGTTGAGATCGCCCCGTGGGCCCAGGGGTCCTTACCGGGTATGGGGCGCACGTTCAGCAGTTCAGCGCGCCGGTTGCCGGCGCATGCCAGTGTCGCGACCACCGAGTAGGCGGTGAACAAGCTAGTTAGCTCGTCGTAGGTCAAGGTGAGCGGGTTGGCTACTATGCCGTCGATCGTCAAGCGCCACTCGTCGCGCGCAATATCAGGAAACTGACCGTGATTGCGGCTGTAAAAGGCATCCAGCGCGGTGATCTCAGCACCGGCCAATACAGAACCGGGTGGCTCAGCATTGAACGGCAATCGGCCGCGCACGATGACGTCGCGGCGCTTTCCCCACATCATTTCGACCGTCACGACGTTTAAGTCCCACCACCTGCGTACGGGAAGTAATCAACCTGCGGAGGCGCGTCGTTGACCTGCACATTGCCGGGCGCCTGGCATTCAGATTGCGTGCCTCCCAAGTTAGCGCAGGACTGTTGAGCCGGAGAGGTGTCGCCCGGCGCCGTCGGCGCGGCGGCGGCTATTGGGGCGGCGGCGATGGCTACCGCAGCAGCTCCGGTCGCCAAAAGCGGTGCGATGTAGTTCAATCCGAGTTTCATGGTGGCTCCTTCGATGGCTGGACCATGTGTATAGGTCCCAGAATGGCGACCCGGCGAGGGCCTGTCGTCGCTGCTGGCACCAATGAACGTTTCCCGCCAGCTGCAATGTTTTGAGCGGTCAACGCCGAGGGCGCCGGCGTACCAACAAATGCCACACCGGTGCCCCCGCAAGGTTATTGATCGCTACCGGTGTCCGCCGCCGCCGTGTCCGCCGCCGCCGTGGAATCCGCCGCCGTACCCGCCGAGCAGAAAGGCATCGCCGCCGTAGGGATAATAGGTGACAGGCGGGGACGAGTCGTTGATCTGGACGTTGCCCGGTGACTCACACACCGTGCCCGTGCCGCTCGCGCCGCAGGACTGTCCGGTGTCAGCAGCTGACGCAATCGGTGCGGCGATGATCGCAACGCCGGCAGCGGCCGCACCCAACAACGTTGCCATATAACTCAGTTTCATTCGCATGGTGACACTCCTGGGATAATTGGTTGTGTCTGTCCATGTTCCAGGGTTGTCCTCCGCCGAACCATTGTCGTCGGTGCTGACATCCATCTGCGCCGCCGCCACCCCGAATATGCGTCTACCCGTCAGCAGCCATTCGCGGCGATGCGCCGGCTCGGCCCTACGCACGGGACTGCACCAAAAATAATGGCGAAAGCGATATCTGGTGATACCGCTTCCGCCATCATCATTGGCCCTACCAGCGCCGGTCCCACCCCCATGGCCAGCCCCAGCCGCCGCGATCGCCGTAAAAGCCGCCGCGATCGCCGCCCCAGCCGCCGTGAAAGCCGCCGCCGTGAAAGCCGCCGCCGCCGCCGTGACCGATCGGGACAACATGGCTCGCCACGGCCGTGGAGGGCGTGATCTGTGCCGCTGCCGGCTCGGCCGCGGCCGCTGGCGCCGCGGCGATAGCGATCGCAGCAGCGCCCGCCACCAGCATCGGTGTGACGTGGGTCAGTTTCATTCGCATACTCGCACTCTCTCGTGACGGCCGGCTATCGGTTACCGATAAGCCGGCGTGTGAATCTCTTGCACTTCCAGAGTCGCGCTCGAGCAGGGCCGTGTCGTCACCGCTTGCACCCATCGATGCGGCCCTGCTACCCGGAATCGGCCACCGCCGCAACGTATGACGGTCAGGATCCGTCGACCGGGATCGTCGCCAGCAGTGACGTTCCGCTGCCAACAAGGCTGGAGATCCGCAGCTGTCCCCCAAGCGCCTCGACTCGATCGACCAAGCCGATGAGTCCGGACCCCTTGTGCGGGTTGGCACCTCCGATTCCGTCGTCGGAAATCGAGAGGCGCAAGTTCGCACCATCGGCCTCGACGTCGACCCTCACCGCGGAGGCTTGTGCGTATTTTGCCGCGTTCGTGAGCGCTTCCGCGACAACGTAATAGGCGGCAACTTCGGCAGAATCGGGCAACCGCCGGTCAATGCCGAGGTGAAGTTCCACCGGCACGGCAGAGCGACGAGCCACCGTCTTCAACGCCGGGCCCAGTCCGCCCCTCGACAGAATCGCCGGATGAATACCGCGAGATATCTCTTGGAGATCCTCCGATACGCCCCTCAGCCCCGTAACGATGTCAGAAACCTGCGCCCTCAACGTGTGGCATTCGGGCGGCAACAACGCCTCGGTCGTGCGCAGTTGCAGGCCTAACGACACGAGTCGCTGTTGCGCACCGTCGTGCAGGTCGCGTTCGAATCGGCGCCGGGCGGCGTCAGAGGCCGCGACGATCCTGGCCCGTGAAGCCGTGAGCTCGGTGCGGGCGTCAGCGTTGGCGATCGCAGTGGCGACCAGGTCAGCGAAGTCGCCGACGCGTGCCTCGGTATCAGGAGGTAGCGGCTCCGGTCGCGACGATCCGACATTGGCCGCGCCCCACAGACGGCCGCCCACAACGATCGGCACGCCGACGCCTGAGCGCAGCCCGAGCTCATGGATGTATTGGATGTCTGGAGAGGGCGCATTCTCGTGACTGTCCCGCCGGGCGGCGCGGCCTGTGCGGAATACCACCGCCGGAACGCTTTCGCCATCGAACGAAAAGCGCTTACCGACCGGAATTTCCTTCTGCGACCCGCGGTCGTCGTGGCTGGCGACTAGCACCGCCCCACCGTCGGCCGCATAGCTGACCAGAGTTGCGTGGGTAACTCCAAGACACTTGGCCAACTCCTCAGCCACCGCGGAGAACACCTCGGACGGCGGCACCGCACGTGCGACCAGCGTGGCAATGCGGCGCAACGCGGCCTGCTGGTCTGCGAGCACGCGGAGATCATCCCTGCTTTCCTCGGCCTCTCGGCGGCGCCGGTTTGCTTCGGCGGCCCGTAATCGGGCCTGGCCCGCAAGCACATTGGCCAGTAGCGCGATGGGCACGAAGATAATGATCGCCACCCAATCCTGAACGGTGATGGGGAAGATGCTCCCGTCGGCGTCCAGATGGACGAACGCGTAGACAAGCGCGCTCGCCACCGTCGTCGACACCGCCAGCCCGGACCCCCACCCGGCAGAGACCACCAGAACGCCGAGCAAGAAGACAACACCAAAGGGCATCGCCGGAAAGATCTTCTCGAGCAGATACACCAGAACTGTCTCCGCAACGATGAAGGTTGCGGCGACCCCAATGCCGAATACGAGGGGTGGGGCTGTGGGGCGCACCAGCAAGCCGACCAGGCGGCCGCTCATCGGTGGCGAGCCTGCCGCCACATCAGAACTGTGTGCCACGCGCACCTCTGCCACATGCTTGGATCAAATCGTCGTTGCGACCATCTGGCCGATGCCGTAGGTCACGAGCATCGCGAGCGCTCCGCC
>JAVRPX010000761.1:0-4576 GCA_032161985.1 Mycobacterium sp. | reverse complement strand
TGGACCGAGGTCCCCAATCCGAAGATTCTCGGTGTCGAAGGCGCCGGGCGCGTCCTGACGGTGGGCGAGGGCGTCCAAGGCATCTCAATCGGCCAGCGCGTCGCCTGGGTGTACGCGCCCGGAAGCTATGCGGAACGGATCGCGATTCCGGCCACGTCGCTGGTCCCGATCCCCGACGCGATCGACGACCGCGTGGCCGCTTCGGTGATGATGCAGGGCCTCACCGCAAGCCATTTCGCGACCGACTTCTACCCGGTGCAGCCCGGAGACACCGCGTTCGTCCACGCGGCCGCCGGGGGCCTGGGACTGCTGCTGACCCAGATCATCAAGCTGCGCGGCGGCAGCCACGTCATCGGCCGCGTCTCCTCGGAGGCCAAGGCCCCCGCGGCCAAGGAGGCCGGCGCCGACCACGTGATCGTCGACACCGAGGGCCGGTTCGCCGAGGAGGCGCTGCGCCTCACCCACGGTGAGGGCGTGCACGTCGTCTATGACGGCTCTGGACCCGCGACGTTCCAAGGGTCACTCGACGTGCTCCGCAGATCCGGCACGTTCTGCTGGTACGGCCCGGTCCTCGGCGGACCCGGTCCGATCGACATCATGAGCCTGCCGAAGAGCATCAAGATCGGCTACGCGGTGTTCCTCGACCACATAGCTACGCCTGCACTACTGCGGGCCCACACGGAACGACTCTTCGACTGGATCGCCGAAGGGAAGCTCGAGGTCCAGATCTTCGGCGAGTATCGGCTGGCAGACGCGGCGAAGGCCCACGCCGATATGGAAAACCGCAAGACCGTGGGCAAGCTGCTGCTCGTGCCGTAAGTGGTTGCACGAATTCGGCACCAAAGGCATCGAACAACCCATCGATGGGGACGATCATGGACAAGTACGAATTCAAACGGATGAGCAGCACGGTGATCAGCGAGTTCCGCGTCACCGGAGGCCATGTGTATTGATTGGTGCACGGGCTGATACCTCTGCTCGGCCCCGCTCAACTCCCTCATCCAGCAGGAATCCGGCATACGGGGACAGCGGTGTTTGCTTGGGCGCCCAGCGTCAGGGAGCTGTGGTCGCGTCGGGATCGGAGTCGGTGGTGCGGCACCGGTCGTGCCTCATGTTCGCTTCGGCCGAGAGAGTACGGTCACCGGGCCGACGGGGGTAAGGCTGACCAACCCAACGGCAGCAGCGTCGAGCAGCCAGCCGAGTGAGCCGCCTATCGGCCTGGCGTGGCGAAGACGAACAGTGCCATGAACGCAACGTTGATGAAGAACGTCGCCTCAACGAGGCTAACGGTAATTAGGAACGGTGTGAAAAGGCGGTTCTGGGCCTCTGGCTGCCGCGCCACACCTTCAATGAATTTCGATCCGGCGACGCCGTCGCCGATGCCGGCGCCGATTGCACCACCGGCCAACGTAATAGCTCCCGCAAGCAGTGCATTTCCCATGAGTTCGTCGGTCATCGCGCACCGCCCCATTGAGTCGCTAAGTACTACTACTTGCTGTAGTACGACACGAGTGCGTAGTAAAGGGGTAGGTTGGACACCGCGTCGAGCAGCCACGAGATAGTGCGTGTCAATCCCCCGCCGGGGGAGCATCGTCTCGTACGACAGCGGCCTCGCGGGTCTCGGAATCTCGCCTCTTGCGGACTAGGAGAAACGCCACGGCACTGATTGCGATCGCCGCAGATACCACGCCGAGGCAGCGCAGTCGGTTTTTGCTGGGCCGGATGCTTCTCTTACCGAACAGCCCATCAGCCTCGTCGAAAAAGATTATGCTGCCGGCATTCTCGGCTTCATCGAACAACCGCTCGATTCGTTCTCGAGTCTCCTCTAAGTAGCGACTCACCACGGCGCCAAGGTCCAGGCGCTCAAGCGCCACCAATGACTGTTCGGTCATTCCCTCACCCTAGGCCTGCGCAGACCCTGGGCTTCTACACTCGACACACTCAAAGGCAAACCCTCCGAGTCCATGCTGAGGCCGAAGGTTCGCGCGGGCAGATCCTCTCGATCGTGCAGGACCATGCCCGCTTGGACTAAAGTTGCGCAGACGCGCTCTTAGTACGTTTCAGCGTCACCGCGAAAATGCTTGCAAAGTAACGAGATACAAGCCATGGCGGACCGCTACATCATCGGGTACTCGTGGGTGACCGTTCAGGTTGAGGAAACACTCTGCCCTACCTCGGAGAGCAGGCGGCTGATCTTCCCGTTGGCAGCGGGCACCCTCCGAGACCCGAACAACTTCGGTAAGGAGTGGCGCAATGACCGCGAGGAGCTCGGCGTCCCCGAAGTCACTACGCACAGCTTCCGCAAGCCGGTCGCGACACTGATCGACTACGCGGGCCTGTCGGCGCGAATTGGCGCCGACCATCTTGGCCACTCGAAGGTGTCGATGATTCAAGACCGCTACATGACCCGCGGCTGGGTCCGCGCTCAAGTGGCTGATCTCCTCGACCGGACCGTCGCCAAAAGCGGTGAATAAACGGTGACTGATCAAGATCGAGGCAGAAAAATAGGCTCTGAAGTGGGGCGGGCGGGGCTCGAACCCGCGACCAATGGATTATGAGTCCACGGCTCTAACCAACTGAGCTACCGCCCCTGCTCACAGTTTCGCGGCACCAATGGTCGCATATCCTCCACATGCCGAGCGCCAACGGGAGGGCCGCCATGCACGACCTCGAGCAGGCCATAAACGATCGACGGTCGATCCGCATGTTCCTTCCGGACAAGCAAGTTCCCCGCGAGCTGATCGACCAGGCCCTCGAACTGGCGATACGCGCCCCGTCCAACTCCAACGTCCAACCCTGGCACCTGCGGCTCGTCTCGGGCCCCGCCCGGGACCGCCTGGTCGCTGCGCTGCTCGACGAGGCCACCAGCAAGCCGCCCGTGGTCCCCGAGCTGCCCGAGCTGTTCGCCCACATGCGGCGCGAACTCGGCAAAAAGGTCTACGGATCAATGGGCATCACCCGCGACGACACCGAGGGCCGCCGCATCGCGGTGCTGCGCAACTGGGAGTTCTTCCGCGCACCGTTGGCAGGCATCGTCTGCATGCACCGCGACCTCCACTACGTCGACAGCCTCGGCGTCGGCATGTTCCTGCAGACTTTCCTGATCGCCCTGACCGCACGCGGCCTGGGCACCTGCGTGCAGGTGTCGATCGCCGGCTACCCCGAAATCGTCCGCGAACAACTCAACATCCCGCAGGATTACGCCATCCTGTGCGGGCTGGCGATCGGCTATCCCGACCCGACCTTTCCCGCCAATAATCTACGGACAGAACGCAATCCGATCGAGCACAACGTCGTGTTTCACGACGTCTAACTGGCGACCACCGTCTGCCCGTCGGCCTCGACCATAAACAGCTCCGTGCCTTCGGACACCTGCGGCGCGTCGGCGCCCAGCGACACCATGATCTTGTTGCAGGCGTTGCGCATCACGTCCAGCGTCAGCTCGAGCGCTCCATCTTCGGAGAAGTGCGTGCGCACGCCGGCCGCCACCTCCTTGTCAATGCGGGACGGCGACCAGATCAGCGCGTCGACATATCGAAGCGCCGCCTTGTGGCGGTCCGACAGCTGCTCAGCCGACTCGAAGTCCTCGATCTGGGCGTACAACGACTCCGAGCCGCCGGCGTCCAGCGCGTGGCCCTCGCGCCGAGACTTGCACAAGCGGCAGTTGTGCTGCGCGGCCCCGCGCAGGCGGACGACCTCCGTCGTCACCGGGTCGAGTGTTCGCAGACGCGCCACCGCGGGCGCAAATCCGTTCAACAGCGCGTCGATCGGATCCGCGTCGTGGTCCCAATTCGGTGTTCCGCCGTTGCCGGGCTTGCCCATTCCCAGTGCGTCCAATCCGGCCCACACTCTGGGGATGAAGTCGGCGACGAAGATCGTGACCACGGTGCGAAAGGCATTGTCTCCCAATGCAGACACCAACTGTTTGCGCTGGAGGGCTCCGATGCCCGACACGTCGATCGCGAACTGTTCGGCGAACGCCGCCACCACGGACTCGCTCTCGGACCGCCCGTCGGCTAGGTCGACCTCCGTCGGCAACGGCGGCAGGGTCAGCGCTCTGCCACACGTCAGCCGGGTCAGGGTGTCCAGCCGCGTGTCGCCCGACGACATCGCCACCAGTCCGGCCAGCCGCTCGGGTATCGCTTGGTCATCAGCCACGCAAAGATTATTGCGCCTGGCTCACCGATGACATGTGAAAGTCCGGGATCCGAAGCGACGGCATCGCCGCCCGCGTCGCCCAGTCACCCCACTCCCGCGGCAGAGTCACCTCGCTCGCGCCCGCTTCCGTCGCGCGGCGCAGCAGATCCAGCGGGCTTTCGTTGAACCGGAAGTTGTTGACGGCCGCGGTCACCTCGCCGTCCTCGACCAGATACACGCCGTCGCGGGTCAGACCGGTCAGCAGCAGCAGGGTCGGGTCCACCTCGCGGATGTACCACAGCGTGGTCAGCAGCAGACCCCGCTCAGTGCGCGCGATCATGTCGGCCAGGCTGGCCGAGCCGCCCGTCATTAGCAGGTTGTCGGCCGGCACCGCCACCGGCGCGTCGAACTCCGTCGCTGCCGCCCGCGGATACACCAG
>JAVRPX010000760.1:0-8324 GCA_032161985.1 Mycobacterium sp. | reverse complement strand
GGACCGCCCGCGACCAGCGATTCCTTGTTCGCCAGCGCGAGACGGGCGCCCGTGGCGAGTGCCGCAAGCGTTGGCTTGAGCCCCAGCGCGCCCACCAGGGCGTTGAGCACCACGTCGGCCTCGGTGTTTTCGACGAGCCTGGTGACAGCGTCGGGCCCCGCATAGGTGACGTCGCCGACTTGGGCGGCCGCGGCGTCGTCAGCGACGGCGATGTTCGTCACTCCTGTCTCGGCGCGCTGTTGGGCCAGCAGGTCGGGATTGCCACCACCCGCCGCCAGCCCGACCACCTCGAAGCGGTCCGGGTTGGCGGCGATGACGTCCAGCGCTTGGGTGCCGATCGAGCCGGTGCTGCCCAGAATCAGCACGCGGGTTCTGCTCACCGACCCATTGTGCCGCGTCGCCTCTCGCCCGCCGAATATGACGCAAGTGTGACGGGTCCCATCCGTGACGGGCCTCACGTCGAATCCCCGGTGTCAGTGCAGAGGGCGGGTAAAGAGCCCGTCACAACAAGGGAGGCAAGAGATTCATGAAAATCGTTTACCGCAAGGCATTTACTGCGGCCAGCCTGGCCGCGGCCGCCATCCTGACCGTCTCCGCCTGTTCAGACGATGCGTCCACCACGGCCGCACCGCAGCCCGCCAGTTCGACAATGGCTGCCTCCAGCGCCGCCCCGAAGCCCATGGACCAGCCGGTCGATGCCGGCGCCGGACTGGTCGGCCCTGGCTGCGCCGACTACGCCGCTGCCAACCCAACCGGCCCCGGGTCTGTGACGGGCATGGCACAGGATCCGGTGGCGGTGGCGGCGTCGAACAATCCGCTGCTGACCACGCTGACCGCTGCGGTGTCGGGCAAGCTCAACCCGAACGTGAACCTGGTCGACACCCTCAACGGCAGCGAGTTCACGGTGTTCGCCCCCACCGACGCCGCATTCGCGAAGATCGATCCGGCCACCATCGACAAGTTGAAGACGGACTCGGATCTGTTGAGCAGCATCCTGACCTATCACGTGGTGCCGGGGCAGGCCAGTCCCGCGCAGGTGACCGGGGCGCACAAGACGGTGCAGGGCGCCGACGTCACCGTGACCGGCATGGGCAACAACCTCAAGGTCAACAACGCCGGCGTGGTGTGCGGCGGAGTCCGTACCGCCAACGCGACCGTGTATCTGATCGACACGGTCTTGATGCCACCGGCTAACTAGGTCACCGTCCACCGCGAGCAGACGCAAAAGCACCCGAAACGCCGCAGTTTTAGGGGCTTTTGCGTCTGCTCGCGCAAGAAAAGAAAGCATCCAGCCATGTTCACCCTCGTACTCATCGGCTTCCTTGGTGGGCTGATCACCGGCATCTCTCCGTGCATCCTTCCAGTGCTACCCGTCATCTTTTTCTCCGGCACGCAGAGCGGCCAGCCAGAGGCAACCGAGGCGGGCACGGTCGCGACGAAGGTGCGGCCCAAGCGCACGCTGTCGGAAACCCTGCGGCCCTACCGCGTGATCGCCGGCCTGGTCCTCAGCTTCAGCGTCGTCACCCTGCTCGGGTCGGCGCTGTTGTCGCTGCTGCACCTGCCCCAGGACGCGATCCGTTGGGTCGCGCTGGTCGCGTTGCTGGCGATCGGGCTGGGGTTGATCTTCCCGCAGTTCGAAGCGCTGCTGGAGAAACCGTTCTCGAAGTTTCCGCAGAAGCAATTCGGCTCCGGCCAAAGCGGATTCGGCCTGGGGTTGGCCCTCGGCGTGCTGTACGTGCCCTGCGCGGGTCCGGTGCTGGCGGCCATCGTCGTCGCGGGCGCCACCGGAACCATCGGCCTCAACACCGTCGCGCTGACACTGTCATTCGCGGTCGGCGCAGCCCTGCCGTTGCTCTTCTTCGCCCTGGCCGGCCAGCGAGTGGCTGAGCGGGTGGCCGCATTCCGGCGCCGGCAACGCCAGATCCGCATCATCGGAGGGGTCGTGACGATCCTGCTGGCGGTGGCGCTGGTGTTCAACCTGCCCGCCGTCCTGCAACGCGCAATCCCCGACTACACGGGTTCGCTTCAGGAAAAGGTGGGTGGCGAGGAACAACTGCGCGAGCTCAATCTGAGTGGCCTCGTCAACGAGCAGAACGCCCAACTGTCGAACTGCTCCGACGGCGGCCTCGAACTCCAGAGCTGTGGGACGGCACCCGATGTCAAGGGCATCACCAAGTGGCTCAACACTCACGGAAATTCACCGATTGACCTGAAGTCGTTGCGCGGCAAGGTGGTTCTGATCGACTTCTGGGCGTACTCCTGCATCAACTGCCAGCGAGCGATCCCCCACGTCGTCGGTTGGTACGACGCCTACCGTGACAAGGGATTCGAAGTCATCGGGGTGCACACGCCCGAGTACGCCTTCGAGAAGGTCGAGGCCAACGTGGTCAGCGGCGCCAAGGACCTCGGCATCACCTACCCGATCGCCATGGACAACGCATTCTCGACATGGACTAACTACCGCAACCGTTATTGGCCTGCCGAGTATCTCATCGACCAGCAGGGCACCGTGCGGCACGTCAAATTCGGCGAGGGAGGCTACGACGACACGGAAAAGCTGATCCGCCAACTACTTTCGGAGAGCGACAAGAACCTTCCGCCCGCCGTCGAGGCTCAGGACACCACGCCAACGGAACAGCTCACTCCCGAAACGTACTTCAGCGTCGGCAAGGTAGTGAACTACAGCGGCGTCGGCGACTACCAGGAAGGCACCCGGATCTATGCGCTGCCCGCGCATTTGCCTGATGACAGCTTCGCGCTGCGCGGTACGTGGGCCGTGGACTACCAGGGCGTCACGGCGCAGAGCGATGACAACGCCATCGCGCTGAACTACCACGCCCGCAACGTGTACATGGTCGTCGGCGGTACCGGCACAGTGACGGTGACCAAGGACGGCAAGACAACGACCATGCCAGTCAGCGGGCCGCCCAACATGCGTCAGCTCGTGGCCGACGACCAGGACGGTGCGGGTAGCCTGGAGGTGTCGTTGTCCAAAGGCCTGCAGGCGTTTTCGTTCACCTATGGCTGAATCAGGCCGGACGGAAGGTCAAGGCGACGCCGTTCATGCAGTAGCGAAGACCTGTGGGTTGCGGACCGTCGTCGAACACGTGGCCGAGGTGACCACCGCAGCGTCGGCAGAGCACCTCGGTGCGCGTCATGCCAAGGCCGTCGTCGGGGCGCTCGAGGACGGCTCCGTTGAGCGGCCGCCAGAAACTCGGCCACCCGGTGCCGCTGTCGAATTTGGTGTCGGAGGAGAAGAGGTCCAGCGAGCATCCGGCACAGCTGAAGACGCCATGCCGGTGTTCGTCGTTGAGCGGACTGCTGTAGGGCATCTCGGTGCCCGCCCTGCGCAGGACGTCGTACTGATCGGTCGTCAACAGCTGCTTCCACTCGGCGTCGGTATGGGTGACCTCGAAGTCACCTGCCGGACTGGCCGTCGCCGTACGTGCGCACGCGGCAGCCGCGAGAATGGCGGCGGCGCCCGCACCGACCAGGAATCGCCGTCTCGTTACGTCCACCTCAGTCGACCTCCGTCGTAGCTTCGTCCCTGAACGAAGCTACGCCGCGACGGCGCCGAGGAATCGTTGCGACATAGATTCGTAAGAATTGTTGGCGCACAACGTCGCTAGCCTGTGGGGAATGAGGTGGACAACCAAGGCTCGTGGAATTGCAGCGCTTACCGTCTTCCTGGGACTGGCTGTCGCGCTGTTCGCTGCGGTCGATGGCTCAGGGCCATCACGCGCCACCGCCTCGGCGGCGATTCCCGGTCCCGCGGTCGACGAACCCGCGGGCAGTCCGGGCGGTAGCGAGGCTGCGGTGCTGGCAGGCGGCTGCTTCTGGGGCGTGCAGGGCGTATACCAACACGTCAAGGGCGTGTCATCGGCGGTATCCGGCTATGCGGGCGGCGACGCATCGACCGCACAGTACGAGACGGTGGGGACGGGTACCACCGGGCACGCCGAGTCCGTGCGCATCACCTACGACCCCAGCCAGGTGAGCTTTGGACAGCTGCTACACATTTTCTTCGCCGTCGTCCACGATCCGACGGAGCTGAACCGGCAGGGTCCCGATGTCGGTGAACAGTATCGATCGGCGATCTTCCCGCAGAACGACGTTCAGAAGAAGGTCGCCGACGCCTACATCGCACAGCTCAATCAGGCGAAGGTCTTCGACGCACCAGTCGTCACGCGCACCGACAGGGACAAGGGCTTCTTCCCCGCCGAGGACTACCACCAGGACTACCTGAACTCTCATCCGACCGCGGCATACATCGCAGCCAACGACATGCCGAAACTCGACGGTCTAAGGCAGACGTTCCCGGAGTTGTATCGCGAGCAACCCGTCCTGGTTCACGCTCCCTCCAACGGCTAGCCACGTGTCTTATCGCTCGACCGGCACTGTGATGGCCCCGCCGGAATTGCCGCCGACGTTCACTTCGACCTTCTTCTTGTTGCAGTACGGCAGGCGCCCGATGATCGGCAGCTCGCCGCCAAACACGCTGCAGAAGGCGATGGGGCCGGGTTTGTCGAGCGGTAGGGGCGCGGGCACCGCATTGGCCGTCGCGGACGAACCAACTGCGACCGCCGAGGCGGCCAATGCCACCGCGGCAATCGCCCTGCGGGCGGCGACGTGGATCTTCATGTTCATTCCTTTCAGGTGAGCGTGGGACGGGTGTCCCGTTGTGGTCGAGACCACGCTCCCCTGTCCGGGCGCCTACGCCATCGGGAGTTTCTCCCTATGTTTCTCTAGACGAGATCGCCGCCGACGGATCGACCGTCGCCTCGATCTTCAGGATCAGGTTGTCGCGCACCGTCAGCACCAGCACCGCGAACAGCCGACGTTCGGCGAACGCAAGCAGCACCGGTTCCCCGACCGGTCCGGCGACCAGCGTGGCGCCGTGTCCGAGGTAGCGCAGCAGGTTGGTGCCCACCTCGTCGGGGCCGTGATTGATCTGGGGCGGCGGCGCGAAGTCGCCGAGGATCGTGCCGACGCCCCACACCGTCGGATCCAGGACGGCGGTCAGCGCTTGCAGGTCGCCGTTGGCGCATGCGGTGACGAACCGTTCGGTGACTACCAGGTGTTCGGTGTCGCTGATGTCGGCCAGCCGCGGCGATGTGCCGGAGAACTTCGCCCGGGCCCGACGCGCGAGCTGGCGACAGGTGCCGACAGGCCTGCCCACCGTCTCGGCGATCTCCTCGAACGGCATCTGGAACACGTCGTGAAGCACGAACGCCACCCGCTCACCGGGACTCAGCCGCCGTAGCACCTCCAGCATCGCGGTGCGGACCTCGTCGTCGAGGGTGACCCGGTCAGCGGGATCGACCTCCCGCGACGGGGTGATATCGAGAGCGCCCGATTCGTCGGGTTGTTCGTGGCGGGCGCGTGCCGACCGCAGCTGGTCCAGACAGAGCCTGCCTGCGACCACCGTCAGCCAGGCACGGACGTCGTCGATCTGCGACGCGTCGCTGCGCGACAGCCGAAGGAACGCTTCCTGCGCGACGTCTTCGGCCTCCCCGACGTCGCCGAGCATCTGATAGGCAAGGTTCACCAGGTACGGGCGGTGGTTGCGCCACGCCACGTCGACCGACGGTGAATCGCTCATGCAGTAATGACGAATCGGCGGAACGAAAAGTTACACGGACCGGTGTGTAACTTTTCCGGGCGCGACGTCGTCCTTGGCTTCATGAACGCAATTCTCGTCACGGGCGCAACCGGCAATGTCGGCCGCCCACTGGTAACCCAACTCGCAGCGGCAGGCGTCGAGGTCCGTGCCGTCACCCGACAGCCAGACACCGCACACTTTCCCGCCGGGATCAAAGTCCTGCGCTCCGCGGCAGAGGGTCTTCCCGGCGCCTCTGCGGTATTCCTCAACTCCCGCGCACTGGGTGACGAACTCGAGCCGCTGGTGGCTCGGGCACGGCGCGAAGGTGTCACGCGCCTCGTCGCTTTGTCGGCCATCAACGCCGACGACGACTTCTCGCGGCAGCCGTCACGCTTCCGCGGCGACCGCAACAGGGAGGTGGAACAGCTCGCCGTTGACTCCGGTTTGGAGTGGGTGAGCCTGCGCCCAACAGTGTTCATCACCAACTTCATTGGCATGTGGGCGCCGCAGATCCAGGCTGGCGATGTGGTCAATGGCCCGTTCGCGACGGCGTCGACCGCACCGATCGTCGACCGTGACATCTCCGCGGTGGCGGCCAAGGCACTTCTCACCGACGAGCTCGTAGGCCGCAAGATTCCGTTGACCGGACCGCAGGCGTTCACCAACACGGAGTTGGTGGAGATCATCGGCACGGTTCTTTCTCGCCCGTTGCGCTATCAGGAGGTGCCCGCGGAACTGGTGCGCCAGCGCTTCCTCGGACTGGGATTCTCGCCAGAGTTCGCCGACGCTTACATCGCGTTTCTGGAGGCGACGGTTTCCAAGCCGGCACTGGTCACGCACGAGGTGGAGAAGATCCTCGGCAGGCCCGCCGAGGCGTTCGCCGACGGGGTGGCCGCACATCGAGACCTATTCGCCAATTAAGCAGGGAGACAAGCCATGTCCGATCGACGACCCCCGCGCTACCTCAAGCCGATGAACAAAGTCATGATGGCCGTTCAGAAGCTGGGCATCCCTACCGGGCCCGCGATGGTCCTGACGGTGCCCGGCCGAAAGTCCGGTCAGCCGCGCAGCACTCCGATGACACCGTTCGAGCACGACGGCGGTCTCTACACCGTCGCCGGATATCCCGGCGCCGACTGGGCTGCCAACGCCCGCGCGGCCGGAGTAGGCACGCTCAGCCGCGGCCGCAAGTCACGACGGGTCAAGATCGTCGAACTCAGCACGGCGGACGCCGGTCCCGTGCTGCGCAGTTTCGCAGTCAAGGTGCCGGTCGGGGTCGGCTTCGCGAAGCGGGCGGGATTGGTCGCTGACGGGACCCCTGAAGAGTTCGCAGCCTTGGCAGGCCAGCTCGCCGTTTTCCGCTTCGATCCCGGCGACTAGCCTGCTCGTTGTGGAGCTGAGGACTGCCCGACTGTTGTTGGCACCCTTGGATCCAAATCGTGACGCAGACGGTTTGCACGCGGCGTTCAGCGACCCTGAGGTAATGCGTTGGTGGAACACGCCGCTAAGAGCGGATGTCGCGGATACCCAGAAAGAATTGGTGAGGAGTCTCGACGGCGAAGGCGCCCACATGTGGGTGCTTCGGGAGGCGGATGCGCCCGTCGGCCTGGTCGGCTTGCTGGGCGACGTGGCAGTGCCCGGCCTGACCTGGTTGCTATGCAGGCAGGCTTGGGGGCGTGGTCTGATGACTGAGGCGGCGGGCGCAGTAGTCGAGTATGCGTTCGCGTCGTTGGGTCTTGACCGCGTCGAAGCCTGGGTGGAAGCCATGAATCTCCGGTCCCTTTCCACTGCCCACAGGATCGGCCTCACCGAGTACGGCCGTCTGGCGCAACGGTATCCGCACCGCGCACGCCCGCATGAGGTGATCGTTCTGGGTAGGTCGCGCGACCGGGAACCCACCACTGTGCTCAACGTTGAGGTGACACTTCCAGTGCTCGATGTCGGTGCGCATCTAGACCTGTTGTGTTCTGTGGTGGGAGCCCGGCCGCTGTATTCGGTGGGCGATCCGCCTGCCATGGTCGGTGTGGTTTTCGGCCCGTGGAGCGTCGGCCCGTGCCTTCGGCTGGTGGCGGCACCGTCGCCAATCGCGCCTGTCACCGCGACCGTTGATGTCGGTACAGAGTTCGACTCAACGTACCGTCGGGCCGTTGCGGTGGGCGGCGACATTGCCGCGCCACCTGCCGAACAGCCTTGGGGTATGCGGGAGTTCGTTCTGCGACTGCCCGACGGACATCAGCTGGTGGTGACCGGTCCGGCCTGACGGCCGCGCTAGGACATCGCTTCGGCGGTCGCGCGCTGCACGACGATGGCGCCGGAGCCGGTCCGCGCGTGCAATAGATCTCCTGCAGGTGGGCCCGCCATTCCTCCAACCCCATCGGGGCCGAACTACCGACCTCGACCACGACCCGCGGCGACACCAGCGCGTCGAAGGTGGACGTGTCCTGTTTGTCGATCGCCCCGTAGAGGCACTCGATTAGTTCGCGGATCGCATCGTCGGACGAATCAGCCACCAAGCAAACGTATCCGTCTAACCGACCATCTCGATGATGGTTTCGGCGAACCGTTCGATCGGCTCCCGGAACCGTTCGGCATCGCCCGCCCGCAGATCCAGGCCCGCCCACGGGGCACACATCACCGCGGTGATACCGATGTCCTCGGCGCGCTTGTACAGATCCGGTGACGGTGGTTCGAGCAGCGCAAGCATGATCTCGAACGGTTCGCT
>JAVRPX010000759.1:0-7998 GCA_032161985.1 Mycobacterium sp. | reverse complement strand
AGCGATGTCGCCGATCGGGCCACGACGGACCGCGACGGTGCCAACGGGGGCGACATCCGGATCCACATGCGCCTCGTCATTCACATGAGAATCACTAGTGCCCTCAGGCATCAAAAAGTTAGCCATCTTTATTCGGTACCTCCGCCGGCATGGAATGCGCCGGCTCTAGATTCCACATTTATCTGCGCCTGCTCGGCACGATCTCGGTCGAGTGTAGCGACGGAAGTTCGGGTACCGAGCGGGTGACTTCGGGGATCGGCAGGAATCCGGCGAATCCTCTCAGGCGGCGCTTAGGAAACAATTCGTTATTCAGTTGTTATATCGCTCCGGCAACGCAATTTACCCTATTCACATGGGCTTTTGACTGCGTGGCAACTGGTTCAAGATCGGTCTCCCGCAGTCAAGAAATAATGGACTCTTAGGTTTCTGAGCGAAAGTGAGCGGTAGATCACACCCGACACGCCAGCAAACTTGTCGGCCTCGGTCACTTACCGCGCACGTTCGCGTCACAACCGCCCTTCGGGGCCCGCTCGGTACGGCCGATGATCGACACGGTGTTAGCTGGATCACAGGCGTTCATTCGCCGTTAAGTCGGCACACGTCCAGTCGGGCGCAAGAGAAGGGCTCCTCCTTCGTCGCCGTTGAAGGGTGGAGCGCCGCGTGGAGGGTCGGATTACTTGTCGGCAGGGTTCAACGTGCGGAATGCGAACCCGGCGGCAACACCGGCGATTGCCTCAGCCACAACGAACATCCAGACCATCGATCCGGAGAACATGCCCATCGCGACGCCACTGACAGCAAGGGCCGGGTTGAAGGCGCGGTGTTGCGCGGCCCGTAGATGCCGTCGACCACCAGGTTGGAGTACAGCGGATAATCGCGATTCAGTCGGGCCTGCAGCAGCCGGACAAGATCGTTGCTGTCGCCGGGTCTCAATATGACTGCCATGAAACCGGCGCTACGCCGAAACACGTTCAGCCGTAAGGGAATTGGTGGCTCATCGATCGAGCAACGTGACCCGGATTCGCTGTACGCCGTTCCCGTCGCGCTTTAGTCGTGCTCGTCAAACTGCGCGAACTTCTTGGTCTGCGGTGACCAGTACAGCCAGTAGGTGCACGACGGCACGAGGTAGCTCAACTCGACGGCGGCGAACTGACCGATGGAGGCCAGTCGGAGTGCCGTCAGGTGGGCCGTCGCAGCCCAGAAGTCAAATGTCTAGGACTTGCGGCGGCGAGCTGCGCCGACCGCGATGGCGATGCCGATCAATGCAACGATCGGACCGATGATGGACCAGGTGGTGGTGTTGCTCATCGGGCTACCGCCGACGACGCCGAAGCCCTGTAGAGCCCACAGCAGACCGAACAACGCGACGACCACACCAACAACGACAAGGGCAATGCGCATGCATTCACTGTAGGCCGACCGCCTGTGCCCCCAGTCGGGGCTTGAGAGGGCCGACCATAGCAAGATTGCTCAATTTCGCTGCGTCAGCCAGATCTCAACGAACTGGGACCACGATGGGTGGGGCGCTTCGGGGACCGCGAAAGGTTGTAAGGCCGACACTGTAAGCGGGCAAGTTCCTTGTATGCGCCGGGCCGTCAGGCCGCGCTAACAATTGATCTTGTTGAGTAGCAGCCTACGCGGGTCCAGGATGGAGGCGTGAGCACCACATCCCAGCGGCCGGCACCCGACTATCCCCAGATGGCTGCGGTGCGTGGACGCATTGAACCGGCGCCGCGGCGGGTCCGCGGCTTCCTCGGCAACCAACTGGTCTTCGACACGACATCGGCTCGGTACGTGTGGGAGGTGCCGTACTACCCGCAGTACTACATCCCGCGCGCGGACGTCCGAACCGAGTTCCTGCGGGACGAGAACCATGCGCAGAAGGTGCAGCTCGGTCCGTCCCGGACGTTCGCGTTGGTTGACGGCGGGCAGACTTACGAGTCGGCCGCGCGGGTTTTCGACGACGGTGACGGCCCCGTCGCGGGACTGGTGCGTTTCGAGTGGGATCCCCTGAGCTGGTTCGAGGAGGACGAGCCGATCTGGGGCCATCCTCGCAATCCGTACGTCCGGGTGGATGCCCTGCGCTCACACCGCCATCTCACCGTCGAACTCGACGGCGTGCTGCTGGCCGACACTCACAGTCCCGTGCTGCTGTTCGAAACTGGTTTACCGACAAGGTATTACATCGACAGGACCGATGTCGCCTTCGAGCATTTTGAACCTTCCAGCACCCAGACGCTGTGTCCCTACAAGGGCGTGACGTCGGGCTACTGGTCGGTGCGCGTGGGCGACGCCGTCCATCCTGACCTCGCATGGACGTATCACTACCCGCTGCCTGCTGTCGCACCGATCACCGGCATGGTCGCGTTCTACAACGAGAAGCTCGACATCACTGTCGACGGTGTGAAGCTCGCGCGTGCGCAGACACACTTCGGCTAGTCAGGGTTGCGTGCCGATGATCCGCACCAGGTCGGGCTTCATCGCCTGCAACTGCGAGCCCCAGTAGCCCCAGCTGTGAGTGCCGTCGACCGGAAAATTGAATACCGCGTTGTGACCGCCCGCCGCAATGTATTTCTGCTGGAATTCCTTGTTGGACGACAGGGTGATGTTTTCCAGGAACTGGGCACTGTATTGATTGCCGAGGTTCGAGCCGTCGTCAAGATCTGACGTCGCGCCGTTGCCGCAGTAGACCCATATCGCGGTGTTGTTGGCCACCAGCGTGGCGATGTTGACCATCGGATCGTTGCGGCGCCACGCGGGATCGCTGGTCGGTCCCCACATGTTCGACGCGCTGTAGCCGCCCGCGTCCTTCATCGAGAAGCCGATGAGCGTGGGCCACAAGCCGTTTGAGGGGTTGAGGAATCCCGACAACGAGCCGGCGAAGGTGAACTGTGTCGCGTGGTAGATAGAAAGAATCAACGCCGCGCTGCCCGACATCGACAGCCCGACAACTGCATTGCCTGTCGGAGTCTGAGCCTTGTTGGCCGCCAGCCATGCAGGTAGCTCTTGGGTCAGGAACGTCTCCCATTTGTAGGTGACTGTGCCCGCGCTTCCCGTCGCCGGTTGGTACCAGTCCGAGTAGAAGCTGGACTGCCCGCCAACGGGCATGACGACGGAGATGCCGGACTGGTAGAACCACTCGAACGCCGCCGTGTTGACGTCCCAGCCGTTGGCGTCGTCCTGGGCCCGAAGCCCGTCGAGCAGGTAGACGGAGTGCGGACCGCCGCCCTGGAATTGGACACGGATGTCGCGGCCCATCGACGGCGATGGCACGTCGAGGGACTCCACGGGCAGCCCTTTGCGTGAATACGCTGCGGCGGTCGGTGCGTCAACCGCTGCCGCGACGAGGACCGGCAGCAGTACTCCGAGGAGTACCCCGCAGATTCTGCCAAGCGATGGCTTCACAATCGGCAAGCTAGCAGTGAGAAGGAGGCGCGCCCG
This sequence comes from Mycobacterium sp., assembly GCA_032161985.1. Lineage (GTDB taxonomy): Bacteria > Actinomycetota > Actinomycetes > Mycobacteriales > Mycobacteriaceae > Mycobacterium. The sequence continues at coordinate 4,557 of JAVRPX010000759.1, read as the reverse complement.
CGTGGCGCGCGTGACTTGACCAGCTTGTTATCAAAGCTTGTGCGTTGAGTCGTTCGGCGCAAGCACCCTTGGTTCGAGCGCGATACTGGACGACGTGCCTGCCTGGACTGCGAAAATCGCCGCAGCGCTTCACTCATTCCAAAATGCCGCGAGCCGTACCTTCCGGCGCAAGGTCAAGTCGACGCCCTTCCCCGAGAAGAACGACGGAGCGCCGTTCAACGCCTCAGGCGTCGTGCAAGTGGGTCCACGCCGGTTCGTCTTCATCGACAACCACGACTCGTCGGCCTTGTTCGAAATCGTGCTCGACGCCGATGGGACAGATGTCGAACGGATTAAGCGGCGCCGACTGGTCGGCGTGGCTGACGGACAATTGGGCGATCCCGAAGGTCTCACTCGTGTCGACGTGGACGGCGAGACCTTCCTCATCGCGGCATCCTCGCTCTGTATCGCGGGGGGCAAAGCCAATGATGGATTGCTGCGCGTCCGCTACACCCCCGACGGTGATCTGTTCGCGGACGCGATGGACGGTTTCCGGTCATGGTTGTTGTCGCACGATCGCTCACTCGACGCGTCCGGCGAACTGGAACCGGACGTGGGCGGGCTCAACATCGAAGGCCTTGCGTGGGATCCGCGCGCGAGTGCGTTCCTATTCGGCCAACGGGGACCTGCGGAACCCGGACGCGTCACGATGATTCAGGTCCCCGTCGATGCCGGCGCAGCTACGTGGACGACGGCGGCGCTGGGCACTCCATCGGTTCTTCTTGTCCGCATACCGCAATCGACGGCGAGACAGGGGATCCGGGACATCTCCTACGACGAACAGAACGGAGACTTCCTGATTCTGGTTGGGCGTTCACTCAGCCGAGGCGACGAACCATTTCAGCTCTGCACCTGGGACGGCAGCAGCGACGAGGTCGGGCTCATCGACGTCGAGTTCCATCGGTCCATGAAACCGGAGGGCCTCACGACGTTCTCGAGCGGCGGCAAGCGGAAGATTCTTCTAGTCGACGACACCGGTGGCTATGCGGTGGTCAAGGCCCGCCACTGATGACTCTGATCAGTAGAAGTACACCTTCGACCCGCCGGGTTCCTGATGGATCCGTGCCCTGCCCGCGGGCGTGATGTCTTCACCAAACGCTGCACCCAAATTGGTCCGGACGCTGGTCAGATTGAAGTAGCCGGTCAATGCGAGCTCGTCGTCGGCGTCGTCGGGGTGCTTGACGGGCACAATCGAAAATTCTTCGGCATGGTCGGTATTGCTTGACGGACAGGTATAGAGATACTTGTGTCCCTGGGGGGTCAGCAGCGTGTCGCTGGCGTGAAGCACGCGGCCGGAAGCCTGGTTGGTCAGCGACCTCCCGTTACCAAGCGTGTTGAAGACCCAGAGATCCGACGTGTCGTTGTCATCCCTGAAGGGGAGGCGGTACACCTCGAAGTTCAGCGGATCGGCGACACCCGGCGGAATGGTCTCGGTGTTGCTGGCGTGCATGCATTCGCCTGTGCGCTCGTGGAGAACATATACCGCACTGCCGTCGGGCAACCCGGCACAGATGTAGCCGGCCGATTCGGCCAGCCGCAATTGCTGGCGGACTATCGCGATCTCCGATACGGCATTGGACACACCCAAGTCGACGAGTAGCGCCTCCATCTTGTCGATCAGCGGTTTCAGCACTGTCTGCTGGACCTTGCGGGCGAAGATGGTCTCCCGGAACATCCGAACCTGGTCGATCAATTGCTTGCGGCGCGCGGCATCGTTGCGTACGAGCTCGCCGAGCAGCCCCTCGCGGCCCATCTTGAAAGGCTTGTCAGGCTCGAAGGTCTGATCGATGCCCCACGGGATCAATTTGAAGTTCACGTTGTCCACGCCGGGCGTCTCGACGGCAGTCACGTCGTTGTAGATGTAGGTGTTGTTCGTGTTGTCGGCGTAGCCGTCCCAATGCTTCAGATAGAACTCCATTGCCTCGAGCTTGATGAACTGCTCCAGATCGACCACTTCGGCCGCCCCGGCGACCCCGTGGGCGGCGATGTGTTCGTCCGCGAACTTCAAGTCGGCCTTGTTCTCGAACTGGGAAAGGTCTTCCGCCGAGATGAAATCCAGGCGCTCCTCGCGGAAATCATCGTGATGCTCGATTTCGTACAGATTGCCGTTCATGTTGCCGTTGAAGTTGCGCTCGATATAGCGCTTCATGATCGGTTCGGCGTTGACGTAGATGCCCGGGCTGTTGACCTCAGGACCCCCTTGGCCGATCGGCGTTCCATTCACAAACACTCGGGCGAAATTGCAGCGTGAATGGGGTAACTCGGCCATCGCGAGCAACTTGTAGCCCAACGGCTGCCGAATGTACGACCGGTCCTGGACGGAGTTGTTGAGGGTTATGTAGCGAGTCCCGATCAGGTTTTCGATCGCCGCGACGTTCGCATCGCTGAACCTACCGAAGTCAATGTGCAGGCACGGCTTGTCGGTGCTGAGCGATCCACAGAACGACTTCTTCTTGACACCTACCTCGTTGAATGTGGTCCGCGCGGGAAAGCTCGTTCCCGAGATTTCGACGGACGCCGCTCTTCGCCACGAGAACCGGCCGCCACCCCTCCACTCGAAGTTGCAGATGCCGCCCTTCGGTTGCTCGGTTCGCACCGCATCCCAATCACCTTGCGGCATCGTGATCTTGATCGTCAGCACGTTGTCGATTGCGTAGAGCGAGTCAAGTGCTTGTTGCTGCTGGGCGCTCATCGTCATGCCTCCGGCGGATGTCAGAACTTCATGTCTCGATTCAGAGGCGCGCGGTTCCGCGCTACCGGACGGGAGTAACGGCTGCATCCACGAACCATCACTGCGTGGAGTGTCATGTTCGCCTGCATGCCAGCGCCTTTCGTCCCCCACCCGTTTTTGCGGCAGCGCGGTGCGCACCACGGGGTGCTCACCTCGTCAGTGTGCACCACGGGACTGGATAGCTTTGGCGATTTCACAGGGCGAGCGCCGGCTTGTTCTGATGGCGCCCCCCAAATCGCAATCGCCGCTACCGCGGCACGGTTCGCTGGACCCGTGCCGCCGTCCGGCCGTTCGGCCGACTGCGCGTAGGCCACAGCCCGGGGGACGAATCCGCCAAGGATCCGCCAAGGTGGCCGTCGCAGACTGTGCGTAATCGGGCCACACCGGACGGCACCAGACGAAAACCCGACGCCAACCCAAGGAGCGCAACAGTGATCTACACGGGTCTGTACAGCTACCTGCTCGGCTGGGTCGTAACCTCGATGGGCTTGGCGCTCGCCGTCCGCAAGCTGCACGACCCGGTCCGACCCCCGTCGCATCCGACGCCGATTGTCGTCGCGGCCGGCGCTGTTTGGCCTCTGGTGGTCCTGGGCGCCGCCCAGATGGCGACAGTCGCGTTAGTCGTGGACGTCGCTCGAAGCTGGACTAGTCATAGTCGTTCGATCCGCGAGCACGGCCGCGCGCCCGCAGGCAACGAGCTCGACGAGTTGCTGAACGAGCCTAGTTCTGATGCGCACTTCCCTGTCGGCACGTAGGACACGGAGCTGCAGGTAGAGCTGCTCGCGACAACAGGTACTCGACTACTCGCGACTTGAACAATCATCACGATGAGACTTCACGTTGCGGCCATCACCACGGCCGCGACCACCGCTAGGAGCACATCATGAGCACCACCTACAACCCCACAATGAAGTCCCTCGCGACGGCCGCAATCTCAGTCGGAGCATTAGCCTCCGCCGCTTTGGGACTGGCCGGCGCTACCGTCGCGGCTCCGGCCGGTCCCTCGACGGTGGACCAGACGGTCAGCCAGCTGCAGGCAGGCGGATACCGCGTGATCCTGAACAAATTCGGCCCGGCTCCACTGAATCAGTGCACCGTCAGTGCGGTCCGACCCGGCCAGACCTACTCCCGAACCGATTCCGGTGCACCGGGGGCCGGCGATGACCTGATCACCACAGTGACGGGCATGACGGTCTACGTCGACGCCACCTGCTGACGACCCATCTACAACGCTCACCGGACTGCACGACGCTTGATGGGCCGGCGACAGTGCGCATCTCCACAAGTGGGGATTGACGTCTTCTAGAGCTGCTCGCTTGCATCGTCCTCGATTGCGTCGTCGCCGTATGCCGCTTGGCGTACAAGGTCTTCCGCGTCAATCGCGTAGATCCTCGGTCATAAAGCGGCGACACTCAAGATCTGCGACGAACAAAGAACTCGGTTCGCGCTCATCACCATCCAGCGGGCCGCCGCGGTTATTGCCGACTGACGAACCGGTCCGGCGCTCACCGTCGCGACCCAGCCCTCTCGGATGGGGCGACAAACGAGACCAAACGGGCAAATACCCACGTCAAGCCATATGCGGAACCTGTTCCATCGATCGTGACATCTGAGTAGCGTGATCCAGATCACAGTCTATCAGGGCTGCACTCTTCTCATGGGACGAGAGGTACTGACCATGACGACGACTGAACACGCCGATCAGCCCGCCGACACACCTACCGACACGACGGCAAAAAACGGGTTGGTCTACCCGGGGATGGGGCTGCTGTTCGTGGTCCTCATCT
>JAVRPX010000758.1:0-2961 GCA_032161985.1 Mycobacterium sp. | reverse complement strand
CGAAGAGTTCGGTGGCCGTGCACTGCCCGGTCCACCGTCGGCCGGTGATCCGGTCCGTCCATTCTCCCGCTGGAAGCTGCAACATCGTGTCGCCCCAACCGATTTCGTCGAGTCGGACCGTCCATCGGCTGACCGCGACCAGCACGTCGTCGCCGCGCAGGAAGGCAACCACGTGCTCGCTCGCCGCACCTTCGGCGACCACCGGCCGATAACCACCGCCGACGAACACTTCGGGCCGCTCCCGGCGCAACTGCAGGGCCGACGCCGTCACCCGCAGCTTCGGGTGATTGCCCGCGTGCAAGGCGGTGCGCCGCGCCGCGTAGTCGACCGGCCTGCGATTGTCGGGGTCGACGAGGCTGTCGTCCCACAGTTCGGTGCCCTGGTATACGTCCGGCACACCCGGGGCGGTGAGCTGAATCAGCTTCTGGCCCAGGGCGTCGCGGTGACCATGGGCGTCAAGCCGGGCGACGAGAGCGGTCAGCTCGACCGCGACGGGTCCATCGATGAGGGCGTCAAGCCACGCATGGACCGCGCTTTCGAAACCATCGTCGGGATCGTTCCACGTCGTGTGCACGGCCGCCTCGCGAATGGCCTTCTCGGCGTAGCCGTGCAGGCGCTGTCGCAGGTCCTGGCTCACTGCGCCGTCCGCAGGCCACACACCGAAGACGTTCTGCAACAGGAACAGTCCGGTCTGCGAATCGGGGGCGGGGTTAAGCCGGTTCCACTGGGCGACTAGCTCGGCCCACAGTGCCGGCACCTGTGATAGCACGCCGATGCGGGCACGCACGTCCTCACCGCGTTTGGTGTCATGTGTGGTCAATGTTGTCATCGCCGCCGGCCAGTTTCGCGATCGCACCGCAGCGCTGTGGTGGAACTCGGCCGCGCTGACGCCGAAGCGGCTCGGCTCCCCACCGACCTCATTGAGCGACACCAGTGTCGGGTCTCGGTAGAACAGACAGTCTTCGACGGCCTTGGCAGTGACCGCGCCGCACAGTTGCTGCAGCCGGGCCGCCGGTTCGGAGTGCTCGAGCGCAACGGAGAGCAGCTCCAACGGCGCGGCCAGCTCCGGTCGGGCGGACGCGGTTTCCGCCACCGCGGTGGACATCATCGCGGACAGTGACGGGTAATCGCAGCGGTATACGTGAATATTCGTGAGCAACAGAGCGATGGCTTCGGGCAGAAGGGGATGGTCGACGCCCGCGGCGGCCACGACGGCGCGACGGAGGCGATTCAGCTCGCTGGACAACGTGTACTTCGCCGCGATCTGCTTCTGCTGTGCGGTCCTCGCGGCATTGGTGCCGGGTAGGTCCGCCAGGACGTCCAGTGCCTCGCGCCCGGTGGGGTCGACGAAGAGCCCGCCGATCTCGCGAAGGGCGTCATAGCCGGTGGTGCCAGCGACGGGCAGGGTCGGCTCGAGCGCTTCGTCGGGGGCAAGGATCTTCTCGACGACGATCCACGCCTGTGGTCCGACAAGCTCGCGAAGCCATGCGAGATATCCTGCGGGATCGGACAATCCGTCCGGATGGTCGATGCGCAACCCGTCGACGAGGCCTTCGCTGAACCAGCGCTTGACCTCCACATGGGTGGCGTCGAACACCGCCCGGTCCTCCTGCCTCAACCCGGCTAGCGACGTGATCGAAAAGAAGCGCCGGTAGCCGCAGATTCCGTGGCGCCATCCGATGAGCCGATAGTGCCGGTCGTCGACGGGATAGCCCGGCGGGGCGTCGTCGTCGTCGGAACCCAGTACCGGCAAGACAATTCGGCCGTCGGGCTCGAGATTCCAGTCGATATCAAAGTAGTCCGCATACGGCGACGAACGGCCGTGCTCGAGAACGTCGTACCACCACCGGTTCTGCTCGGGCCGCTCGACGCCGACGTGATTGGGCACGATGTCAACGATGAGGCCGATCCCGCGCGCCCGCGCCGCAGCGGACAGCTGCGCCAGCCCTTCGGGGCCGCCAAGCGCTGCGGACACCGTGGTGGGATCGGTGACGTCGTAGCCGTGGGTGGAACCGTCGACGGCGGTCAGGATCGGCGACAAGTACAGATGCGACACCCCGAGATCGTCGAGGTAGTCCAGCACGGCCAAGGCGTCGGCGAAGGTGAAGCAGTCGCCGCGCATCTGCAGTCGATAGGTCGACAGTACTTCAGATGCCATGTGTCAGGCGGTCTTACACAGCACCAGCAGTGATCGCGCCGGTAGTGAGAGCTTTTCGCCCGCCTTGACGACCAGCTCGACGGCTCCGGTCGGATCGGCGGTGTCGAGCGCCGCGGTCCACTCCTCTGCGTAGGAGTTGTCCGGAGCGACAAAGCCCACCGCCTTGCTGTGCGCGTTGAAGCACAGCAGGAACGAGTCGTCGACCACCCTCTCGCCGCGCTCATCGGGGGCCGGGATGGAGTCGCCGTTGAGGAAGACCGCCACGCACTTGTCGAGGCCCGAACCCCAGTCCTCTGGCGTCATTTCATTGCCCGCCGGGGTCAGCCACGCGATGTCGCGGACCTGGTCGCCGGTGCGGATCGGCTTGCCCTCGAAGAACCGGCGCCTGCGGAACACCGGGTGTTCCTTGCGCAACTGCACGACCTTGCGGGTGAACGCCAGCAGATCGGCGTTCTTCTCGGCCAGCGACCAGTCCATCCACGAGATCTCGGAGTCCTGGCAGTACACGTTGTTGTTTCCGCGCTGCGTCCGACCGATTTCGTCGCCGTGGGAGATCATCGGCGTGCCCTGCGACAACATCAGCGTGCCGATGATGTTGCGCATCTGCTTCCCGCGCAGCGCCAGGATGTCGGGATCGTCGGTGGGGCCTTCCACCCCGCAGTTCCACGACCGGTTGTGACTTTCGCCGTCGCGGTTGTCCTCGCCGTTGGCCTCGTTGTGCTTCTCGTTGTAGGACACCAGGTCGGCGAGCGGGAACCCGTCGTGGCACGTGACGAAGTTAATGCTCGCGCTGGGTCGCCTGC
>JAVRPX010000757.1:0-5651 GCA_032161985.1 Mycobacterium sp. | reverse complement strand
CGTTCATCGAATGCGAGACGTTCCGCTTCCGCGGCCACTACTTCGGCGACCGGACACCGTACATCCCCAAGGATCAACTGGAGGCCGCGATCGCAGCCGACCCGGTGCCACGCTTCCGAAGGCAGCTCATCGACGACGGCGTGTGTACCGACGAGGAGTTGAACGGAATCGACGAAGGTGCGCTGATAAAGGTCGAAGAGGCGCTCAAGACGGTCCTGAGCGCCGAGGCCCCGTCGATCGAGGAACTCGACCGAGACGTGTACGCGACCCCGATCCGCTACCCCGTCTGAGGAAGCCCATGGACGAGAAAGAGATGTCGATGCGCGAGGCACTGAACCTCGCGCTCGATCAGGCGATGGCCGCCGACGACCGGGTGTTCCTGCTCGGTGAGGACATCGCCGACCCCGGCGCGTCCGGCCCGACCGCGGGCCTTTCGACGAAATACGGCCATGACCGCGTACTGGACACCCCGATCTCGGAGGCTGCGATCGTCGGGGCTGCGATCGGTGCTGCGATCGACGGACTGCTGCCGGTGGCCGAGATCATGATCATGGACTTCATCGGCATCGCTGCCGACCAGTTGATCAACAACGCGGCCAAGCTGCGCTTCATGACGGCAGGCCGGACGACCGCGCCGATCACCGTCCGCACCCAGGTCTACGGCGGGCTGGCAACCGGTGCAACGCATTCGCAGACGCTCGAGGCTTGGTTCATGCACATACCCGGGATGAAGGTGATCGTGCCCTCCACCCCGCGTGATGGGAAAGGCCTTCTGACGTCCGCGATCTTCGATCCGGATCCCTGCCTGTTCGTCGAAACTATCCGTCTGCAAGGCCAAAAAGGCTCGGTTCCAACCGATCCCGGCTTTTCGATCCCACTCGGCCAGGCCGACATCAAACGACCGGGCACCGACGTCACCCTGATCAGCTACGGGCGCAGCGTGCACGAATCGCTCGCCGCAGCCACCACCTTGCAGGAACAGGGGGTGAGCGCCGAGGTCGTTGATCTGCGCACCCTGGTGCCACTGGATATCGAGACGATCGTCGAATCGGTGCGCCGTACCCGCCGGGCCGTGGTGGCGCACGACGCGGTCCAATTCGCCGGCCCTGGGGCCGAGATCGTTGCGACGCTGCAGTCGGAGTGTTTCAGCGAGCTTGTCGCGCCCATCGAACGCGTCGGAGCCCGGTTCGTCCCGACCCCTGCGGCCGCCACGCTCGAAGCGCACATCTACCCGTCGTCGGCGCGCCTCGTCGCGGCCGCTCAACGGACGCTTGAAAAGGCGGGCGCCCGTGGGTGACTTCCTCATTCGCATCCCGCGAGTCTCGGTGGCGGTATCCGAAGCCGAGCTCATCGAGTTGCTTGTGGAGAACGGTCAGCACGTCGAGGAGGGCACGCCGATCTACGTCATCGCAACGGAAAAGGTGGAACAGGAGATCGAGGCCGGTGCATCGGGCACCGTCCAATGGACCGGCGAAGTCGGCACCACATACGACATCGGCGTCGAGATCGGCGTCATCACGTCATAGGAGAGGGAATGGATCTCAACGAGACCCGCGAACGGATCATTTTCGAAAAGCAAGGCCCCATAGCGAAAATCACACTCAACTGGCCCGAGAAGGCCAACGCCCAGGACCAGAAGCAGGTCGAGGAGATCGACGACGCGCTGCGGGACGCGGACCGCGACTATGACATCAAGGTCCTTGTCCTAAAGGCCAACGGGAAGGGCTTCTGCTCCGGGCATGCCATCGGCAACAACTCGGTGGACTATCCGGAGTTCGTCGAGGGCTTCAAAGCCACTGGCACGCCGTGGAAGCCGCAGACCGACCTGTTCGTCAAGCCGATTCTGAACCTGTGGGAGTTCTCGAAGCCGACGGTCTCGCAAATCCACGGCTACTGCGTCGGCGGCGGTACTCACTACGGGCTGATCACCGACATCGTGATCGCCTCCGAAGATGCTTACTTCTCCTATCCACCGCTGCAAGGGTTCGGCATGCCGTCGGGGGAGTGCTCGATCGAGCCGTGGGTGTTCATGAACTGGCGCCGCGCCGCCTACTACCTGTTCACCGCCCAGGTGATCGACGCCAAGAAGGCCTTGGAGGTCGGCTTGGTGAACGAGGTGGTCAAGCTCGAGGACCTCGACGCACGTGTCGACGCGATCGCCCGCCACATCGCCCAGGCCCCTCTGACGACACTGTTGGCGACCAAGGCGAACCTCAAGCGGGCCTGGGAGCTGATGGGCATGCGAGTGCACTGGCAGAGCTCCAACGACCTCGTCGCGCTCGCCTCGCTCAGCTCGGATGTGCAGGCCCTGATCCAGCGGGTGTTCGCCGACAAGATCCTGCCGTCGGAGATGGCGGAACGGCAGGCCGCCGCATCCAAGGACGGCGCAGCGGCGACGTAGGGGATCCATTGAACATTGCCGACCACGCGACCGGGGCCGCAGACTCGCCGGCCCTGATCGTTGCGGATGGCGACACCGTCTCGTACGGCGAGCTGTACGCCAGGAGCCAGCGGGTCGCTGCGCTTCTGCACGAGGCGGGGCTGCGGCGTGGCGACGGGGTCGCGCTGGTACTCCCGAACCGGCAGGAGTTCCTGGAAATCACCTGGGGCTGCCAACTTTCCGGGCTCTACTACAGCGCGGTCAACACCCACTTCACGCCCGACGAGGTGGGCTATGTCGTCGACGACTCGGAGGCCAGGGCGGTGTTCATCGACGCGTCGATGGCCGACCTGGGGTCGCGAATCCTCGAAGCCAACCGGGGCGTCGACGTCCACATCGTTGTCGGAGGCGACCTGCCCGGCTGGCGCCCGTACGAGGACGCAATCGGCGCCGCCGGAGACGCACCGCAGGCATCCGACGGTTCCGAGATGCTCTACTCGTCCGGCACCACCGGTTGGCCCAAGGCCGTTCGCAGGCCCCTCCCGGAGGACGGCAAGGGCTCGTGGGCACAGAAGGTGCTGGAGTATTCGCTCACGCAGCGTTACGGCATGACCGAGTCGAGCGTGTACCTCTCGCCTGCGCCGCTCTATCACGCGGCGGGGGTCAACTACGCGATGGCGGTCCATCGCGTCGGGGCAGCCTCGATCGTGATGCCGAAGTTCGACGCCGAGACCGTGCTTCGGGTGATCGAAACCCACCGCGTCACGCACGCGCAGTTCGTGCCGACCATGTTCGTGCGAATGCTCAAGCTCCCCGACGCGGTCCGCGAGTCCTACGACGTCTCGAGTCTCGAGTGTGTGATCCACGCGGCGGCCCCGTGCCCTGTGGACGTCAAGCACCGCATGATGAAGTGGTTCGGCCCGATCATCCACGAGTATTACGGCGGCACAGAAGGATTCGGGGGGACGACGATCGGGCCGGACGAGTGGCTGGCCCACCCGGGATCCGTCGGCAAGCCGTGGACCCCGGTGCACGTGATCGGCGAGGACGGGGCCGAGCTTCCCATCGGCGCATCGGGGGAGCTCTATTTCGAGGGCGGACCCGCGTTCGAATACTTCAAGGATTCCGACAAGACCGCATCGGTCTCCAACGATCGAGGCTGGAGGTCGCTGGGCGACATGGGCTACGTCGACGAGGACGGCTACATCTACCTCACCGACAGGTCGACGTTCATGATCGTCTCTGGCGGGGTGAACATCTACCCGCAGGAGGCTGAGAACCTGTTGGTCATGCACCCAAAGCTCGTCGATGCGGCGGTGTTCGGTGTTCCGAACGAAGAGTTCGGCGAGGAGGTCAAGGCCGTCGTGCAGCCGGCCGACGGAGTCGCAACGGGACCCGAACTCGAGGCCGAACTCATCGCGTACTGCCGAGCACACCTCGCCACCTACAAGTGCCCGCGCACGGTCGAATTCGATCCGGAGCTGCCAAGGGACCCCAACGGCAAGCTCTACAAGCGGCGCATTCGAGAGCGCTACTGGCAGGGGCGATCGTCACGCATCGTCTGAGGGCCGAGATGAATTCACTTGAGTCACTGGAGTCACTGGTCGCGACCAAGCACCTCCGTTGAAACGTGCTCCCGCGGGTGGGACCACGTTGGGAGACAACACATGCCGCCCGAGTCGTGGCCACTGTGGCGGGTTTGACTGGCCGACGTGCGGTTCACGAAACACGTCGATGCGATAGCGCCCAGTCGCGGGTTCACGTAGCGGCGACCCTCCCCAGTCGGTCTAGTCCTGGCGTTCGTAGCGTGTGCCGCGCCCCTCACGCACCCACAGCTCGCCGTCGCCGGGAGTCGGCCCCTGCGCGGCGAGTTCGCGTTTGAGCACCTTGTGGGTCGCGGTGGTCGGCAGGTCGGCGGTGATGCGCACATACCGCGGCCAGGCCTTCGGCGATAGATCGGGCTGCCCCGCCAGGAACGACTCGAGACCCGCCGGCGTCAGCGTCGCGTCGTCGTTCAGCACCAAGGCGGCCATGATCTGATCGCCGACGTTCTCGTCGGGCACCGCATACACGGCGACCCGATTGACCTCTGGCAGGCGGACGAGGATCCGTTCGATCGGCGCCGCCGCCATATTCTCGCCGTCGACGCGCATCCAGTCGGCCGTGCGGCCCGCCAGGTAGATCCAGCCATCGGCGTCGCGATACGCCAGATCGCCCGACCAGTACATGCCGTGCCGCATGCGCTCTGCGGTCGCCTCCTCGCTGTTGTAATAGCCGGTGAAGAAGCCGGTCCCCGTCGTGTTGACCAGCTCGCCGACTGCTTCGTCGGCGTTGATCAACGCGCCGTCGGCATCGAAGCGGGCAACCGGACACTCGGCGACGGTGTCAGGGTCATAGATCGCCACGCCAGGAAAGCCTTTGCCGAGAGAGCCTTTCGGGGTGCCGGGCTCCCTGGTGATGATGACGGCGTTCTCGCTGGAGCCGAAACCATCCCAGACCAACGTGTCGAAACGGCGGCTGAACTCGTCGATGTCGCGGTCGCTCGCCTCGTTTCCGAACGCGACACGCAGCGGATTGTCGGCGTCGTCGGGTCGTTGGGCGGTGGCCAGGATGTAGGCCAGCGGCTTGCCGACGTAGTTCATGTAGGTGGCGCCGTAACGCCTGATGTCGTCAAGGAAGTTCGACACCGAGAACTTGGCGGGCGCCATCGCCGCACCGGTCGCGACGGCCACCCCCCAACCCGCAACCAACGCATTGGAATGGAAAAGCGGCATGGACAGGTAACACGTGTCGTCGGCGGTGACGTCGAACTTCTGCACCAGGTTCGCACCCGACATCAACACCATGAAGTGCGACACCTTCACCGCCTTGGGGTCACCGCTGGTGCCCGAGGTGAAGATCAGCATGTACGGGTCCAACGGCTCGACCTCGCGGTGTGGCGACAACTCTCCGGCGGATTCCAGACGGCGCGCCCAGTCCTCGCCGGAGCTGTCGAGAACCCGCACGCCCGGCAGGTCGACACCGTCGAGCAGCGCCCTATGCTCCGCATCGGTCACCACGACCTGGCAGTCGGCCTTCCGTATGTCGGCGGCCAGCGCGGCACCGCGGCGGGTGGTGTTGAGCCCGCAGAGCACGTACCCGCCTAGGCCTGCGGCCGCCATCTGATTCAGGAACTCGGGTGTGTTGCCGAGCAGCACGCCGACATGGGCAGGCCGGTCGGGGTCGACGAGCGTCAGCAGCGCGGCGGCACGGACGGACGCGTCGCGCAGGT
>JAVRPX010000756.1:0-5218 GCA_032161985.1 Mycobacterium sp. | reverse complement strand
GCGCTGGATCGACCCGAACCGCTCCCCCGAGCAGACCGCCCGGACGTGGCTCGGGCTGGGCACGTCGATCGTCGCGGTGACGATGGGTGACCAAGGCGCGTTCGCGATGTGCGCGGCAGGCACCGTGCGGGTGCAGGCGCCTCGGGTGAACGTCGTGGACACCGTGGGGGCCGGCGACGCGTTCATGACGGGCCTGATCGATGCGCTGTGGTCGCTCGGTGTGCTCGGCGCCGAGCGTCGCCCCCAACTGGCCCGGATCGATGTCGACGCATTGACCGCGGTGGTGCAGACGGCGGCGCTGTCCTCGGCGTTGACGGTGGCGCGTGCGGGCGCTGACCTGCCCGATCGGGCGACCCGGGACGCCGCAGCGGCCGGGTCGGGCCCGATGTCGCCCCAACCCGGCTAGCCTGGCCTTATGCGTTCCATATGGAAGGGTTCAATCGCCTTCGGCCTGGTGAACGTTCCGGTCAAGGTCTACAGCGCGACCGAAGACCACGACATCAAGTTCCGCCAGGTCCACGCGAAGGACAACGGGCGCATCCGCTACAAGCGGGTCTGCGAGGTGTGCGGCGAGGTCGTCGAGTACCGCGACATCGCGAAGGCCTACGAATCCGACGACGGCCAGACGGTGGTGATCACCGACGACGACATCGCGACGCTGCCGGAGGAACGCAGCCGCGAGATCGAGGTGCTGGAGTTCGTGCCCGCCAGCGACATCGATCCGATGATGTACGACCGCAGCTACTTCCTGGAACCGGACGGAAAGTCGTCGAAGTCGTATGTGCTGTTGGCCAAGACGCTCATGGAGAGCGACCGCGTTGCGATCGTGCACTTCGCGTTGCGGAACAAAACGCGCCTAGCGGCATTGCGGGTGAGGGATTTTTCCAAGCGTGACGTGATGGTCATCCAGACGCTGTTGTGGCCCGACGAGATCCGCGATCCCGACTTCCCGGAGCTGGACAAGAAGGTCGAGGTCAAGCCCGCCGAGCTGAAGATGGCGGAGCAAGTGGTCGAGTCCATGACTGACGACTTCAATCCGGACCGCTACCACGACGACTATCAGGAGCAGCTGCAAGAGCTGGTGCAGGCGAAACTCGAAGGCGGCGAGGCGTTTACCACCGAGGAGCAGCCGAAGGAACTCGACGAGACCGAGGACGTGTCCGATCTGCTGGCCAAGCTGGAGGCCAGCGTGAAGGCGCGACGCGCGGGCGGCGGTTCCGATGGCGACAAGCCTGCGAAGAAAGCTCCCGCCAAGAAGGCCGCAGCCAAGAAAACGCCCGCGAAGAAGGCCGCGAAGAAGGCGGCTGCGAAGAAGTCACCGGCCAAGAAGGCCGCGAAGGCGGCCGCGAAGAAGTAGCGACGTGGACAGCTCGAGTAGCCGCGCACTAGCGCTCATCAGCGCTCCAATTCCTCGGTCGGCTGTGACCCGGCTGGCAGGGTCGGTCCTCATCGGCGCCGCGATCGGCGTGGGTGTCGGCGAGCTGACCGATGCGCCGATGGGCGTACTCGTCGGGATCTCCACGACGGGGGCAATCTTCGTCGCTGCCGGTTGGATCCTGTTGTGGCCCATGGATGCCGATGCCACACACCGCAACGCGCACCGTGAGGCATTCAATCCGGTGGGCGAGGAGTTGGTAGTCGTTGCCGCGGCGCTTGGTGCACTGGTCAGCGTCGTCGTGCTGCTACTGGTCCGCAACCGCACTCACGCTGACCCCGCCGCCGCTGCGACTGCCCTTGCGGGGGTTTTCATGGCCTGGGCCGGGCTGCACCTGATGTACGCCGCCCGATATGCGTACCTCTACTACACCCCGACAGCTGGCGGAATCGACTTCAATAAGCCCAATTACCGGCCGGAATTTCGCGACTTCTTGTACTTCGGCTACAACCTGGGCATGACCTACCAGGTGTCAGATACCAGCGTGTCGGACCCCCTCATTCGCGCCGTCGTATTGCGGCACTGTCTGCTGTCATACCTATTTGGCACCGGCATTCTGGCGACCGCGATCAATCTCGTCGCCGGCATGGTCACCGGCTGACGACGCGAAGAAGTAGCTACGCGGGCAGATCCACCCGCAGCGCCAGGTGCTCGTCGAGTATCCGGCGCAGCGCGGCGTCCATCGGATGAGCCGATGCGAGGTCACGGCCGAACCCACTGTCAACCACGACAACTTCGCCGTCATGTAGTTCGGCGCTGTCGATCTGGTCGACGAACGGATCGAACAAACCGGGCGGCGTGGCCAAGTAATACAACGCTCGGTGCGACTCGTTCAACCTTGCGGCATACATCAGCCCATGTTGGGTGATCACGAAGAGTTCCGAAGCGCTCCTGGCGTGCGGGGTCTCGACTTTGCACCATGCCATCGCGGCGCGCCTTGGCTCGGCCAATCGATCCGAAACATCGTCCGTGAGTGCGAGCAGCCTCTCGACGAGTGCTCCACCCTTTTGCGGATACGCGCCGACCGCGGGTCCGAAGTACCGGTGCAAGATTTCACCGAAGAAGTCGTACGGTTGCACGCTCATCGCGGCTCCACAGATTTCGGAGTTACACCCCAATTATGCGCCCGAAGCCGGCGGCGCGGAAGACAGGCCATTCGCGGGCCTGCGGGAAACTATGGCGTTGGCTGCACCGTCAATGTCGACGACCTTGTCGGGTCCAATGAGCAGATCGCACCGCTGAATCCCCTGCCATGCCCGCTCATCATCGCATGGTCGGAGAACGACGCGGTCGTTCCGGTCTCGGCGTGCGACAAGATCGCCCGCGAGCCGGTGCCCCAGGCGTCATTCATAATCCTGCCCGGCGTCGGGCACGACCCCATGATCGACGACCCGGACCTGGTGGCCCGCACCATCCTGGCCGTGACGGGCGCGGAATGAGTCCTGCGTTCTTTACTGCTGCTGGCAGCGACTGGCCGAAGAATACTTCAGGGGAACACTTGTGAGCAGCATAAACGCTGCCGATGCGCACCGCCCGATCCGTTCCTCGGCTTAGAATTCCGCCGTGTTCTCCGAGACGCGCTACGCGATGAACGGGGATTTGCGCGTCGCCTACCGCGCGTCACCCCCTGGCGCTCGTGACATCGTGTTCGTCCCGAACTGGTTAACAAACTGCGAAGTGGCTCCGGAGCTACCATCCGCTCAAGGGCTTGTCGAGGCGATGACATCGCTCGGCCGGTTCATTTTCTTTGACCAGCCGGGCACCGGAGCGTCCGATCCTGTCACGCCGGGCGCGCTGCCGACCTTGGAGCAATGGGCCGACAGCATCACCGCGGTGTTGGACGATCTCGGGAGTAGCGAAGCGGTCCTCGTCGCGATCGGCGGCTCGTTCGCGACTGCAACGCTGTTCGCGGCAACACATCCGTCCCGCACAACCGCGTTGGTCGCGTTTGAGAGCTTCGCCGCGGATCCGTTCGCCGAACGCAACACGGGACCCACACGCGAGGAAGTCATTGCCGCCATGGTCGCCATGTGGGGGACTGGGGAGTGGGAGCGCCTCATCAATCCGGACATGCCGTGGAACGAGGAGATCCGGGCAACCTGGGCCCGATTCGAACGCCTTGCGGCAAGCCCAGGGACCGTCGCACTGATGTTGCCGGTGTCGCAAACGGACGTACGGGCACTCCTTCCGACAATCCGCGTGCCCACCCTCGTCGTCCAGCACACCGACAACCCGATCGTCCCGCCCGAGTTGGGCAAGTACATCGCTGATCACATACCGGGCGCGAAATACGTTGAACTGCCAGGGCGCAACATGCTCCACGCCGTTGAACCGGGATGGCGCGAGTCCTTCCAGGCGATCGCCGAGTTCCTCACCGGTCGTCAGGCTGAGGTGGCCGATGATCGGGTCCTGGCGACTGTGCTTTTCACCGACATTGTGGACTCGACGCGCCGCGCGGCGGAGATGGGCGACCGCGACTGGCATGCCTTGCTCGATGCGCACGACGCCGTCGTTCGGGCGCAACTCGCTCGGTTTCGAGGCCGCGAGGTCAGCACATCGGGAGACAGTTTCCTCGCGATGTTCGACGGCCCGCAGCGGGCGATCCGCTGCGCCATGGCAATTCGCGACGCGGTGCAGGCGCTCGGCATCGAGGTGCGTGCCGGGTTGCACACCGGCGAGTGTGAGGTCCGCGGCGATGACATCGGCGGGATCGCCGTGCACATCGGCGCGCGCGTGAGCGCGCTGGCCGGGCCGAACGACGTGCTCGTGTCCAGCACGCTGCGCGACCTCGTGATCGGGTCAGGACTCGAGTTCGAGGACCGCGGCACTCATGAGCTGAAGGGCGTGCCCGGAGAGTGGCATCTGTTCGCCGTCGCGTCTGGATAGCGGTGGGTTTCGGCGAAACTGATTTCGCCTGCCGTAAGCGCTTGTGCACTCGGTGCAAGCGACTCAACCACTTCAGCTCGAGTGCCGGCCTCCTGCGAAGAAGTAGTCCTCTCGGCGCTGTCAATAATCGATGACAGTTCTGGGACGAGACACTCCCTGAGAAAACTAGAACGTGTTTCAAAAACACGTCACATGCGATACCAACCCCTGCTACGGTTCGCCCGGCGAAGGAAGGAAGACACACGTGATTCTTGATAGGTTTCGGCTGGACGACCAGGTAGCGGTGGTCACCGGAGCAGGCCGCGGGCTGGGCGCCGCGATGGCGCTGGCGTTCGCGGAAGCCGGTGCGGACGTGGTCATTGCGTCCCGAACCCAATCCCAACTCGAGGAAGTCGCCGAGCAGATCCGGGCAACCGGACGGCGGGCCGAAATCGTCGTCGCCGACCTCGCGCACCCCGAGGACACCGAGAAGCTGGCTGGCAGGGCCTTCGAGGCGTTTGGCAAACTAGACATCGTCGTGAACAACGTCGGCGGGACCATGCCTGCACCCTTGGTGAACACGTCGACCAAGGACCTCAGGGACGCGTTCACCTTCAACGTCTCGACCGCGCACGCACTAACCGCGGCCGCTGTTCCGCTGATGCTGGAGCACTCCGGCGGCGGCAGCATCATCAACATCACCTCGACGATGGGACGGCTGGCAGGCCGCGGCTTCGTCGCGTACGGCACCGCGAAAGCCGCGCTCGCGCACTACACCCGGTTGGCCGCGCTGGACTTGTGCCCGCGCATCCGGGTCAACGCGATCGCGCCAGGCTCCATCCTCACGTCCGCACTCGACATCGTCGCCTCCAACGACGAGCTGCGCACCCCCATGGAGAAGGTGACACCGATGCGCCG
>JAVRPX010000755.1:0-4072 GCA_032161985.1 Mycobacterium sp. | reverse complement strand
AGCCGGCCTTGGCTGCCATCGCCGCCTCGATCGCGGCGGATGCGTCGGCGTGCTCGGCGTTGGTGAAGGTCCCCAGCCGCGCGGCGTGCCGGTGCGGCTGCACCACGTCGACGCGTTCACCACCGCCCATGCGGTGGACGCCGCCGATGACGTGCGGCAGGTCGATCGGGTCAGCGGAGAGCGAGCCAAGCGCTTCCTTCAGCCGGGTGCGTTCACCCGAACCTGGTGCGTAGTCATGGATCGGCTCGTTGGCAGGCAAGGGCACGTCGGTGATGGCGTCCATGCAGCAAGAATGCCCGCTATCCGACACTTAGCCGATGGCCGATCCGACAACACGTTCTGGCATCTATAGTCGAATCGGACAAAGGAGCGCGGCATGGCGGAGCAAACATCCGGGCTGGGTCTCGGGCAGCTTCTGCTCGCCCTCGATCGCACGATGGTGACGCTGGTCGAGGCTCCTCGCGGCCTGGACATGCCGGTGGGCTCGGTCGCGCTCGTCGACGCCGACGACGTGCGGCTCGGGCTCGCCGTCGGCCCGGGTTCGGCGGACCTGTTCTTCCTGCTCGGAGTCTCCGACGCCGAGGCGGTGCGCTGGATCGGGCAGCAGGCCGGGCGCGTCCCCGCGGCCATCTTCGTCAAGGAGCCGTCGCCCGCCGCGGTCAAGCGTGCGGTCGCACTCGGCATCGCGATCGTGGCCGTCGAACCGCAGGCGCGGTGGGAGCTGCTCTACAAACTGGTCAACCACGCCTTCGAGCACCACGGCGACCGCGGCGACCCAACGTACGACTCCGGCACCGACTTGTTCGGTCTCGCGCAATCCATCGCCGACCGCACCCGCGGCATGATCAGTATCGAGGACGAGGCGTCCCACGTGCTGGCGTACTCGGTGTCCAGCGAAGAGGCCGACGAACTGCGTCGGCTGACGATTCTGGGGCGCGCAGGCCCGCCCGAACACCTGGAGTGGATTGGCCAGTGGGGCATTTTCGACGCGTTGCGCACCAGCGGCGACGTGGTCCGCGTCGCCGAGCGCCCGGAGTTGGGGCTACGACCGCGCCTCGCGGCCGGTATCCATCTGCCGCCGACCGATGCGCGCCGCAGGCCCGGTTTCGCCGGAACGATATGGCTGCAGCAGGGATCGGCGCCGCTGGCCGACGACGTCGAGGAGATCCTGCGCGGCGGCGCGGTGCTGGCGGCGCGCATCATGTCGCGGCTGGCGGCCGCGCCGTCGACGCACACCGTGCGAGTACACGAACTGCTCGGTCTGGGTGAGGACGTAGCGGATGTCGGCGCGATCGCCCGCGAGCTGGGCATCACGGCCGACGGACGGGCCGCGCTGATCGGGTTCGTCGGCGTCGAGACTTCCGTACCGACCGACGTGATTGCATTGAGCGCCAGCGCATTTCGGGCCGACGCCCAGATCGCGTCGACGGGCGAGCGGGTATACGTGCTGCTGCCTAAGACCGGCGGCTCGTCGTCGGTGACGTCGTGGGTGCGCGGTGTGGTCGCGGCGCTGCGACGCGAACTGGGCCTGACGTTGCGCGCGGTGATCGCCGCCCCGCTTGCCGGCCTGGCCGGCGCCTCAGCCGCACGCGCCGAAGTGGACCGGGTATTCGACAGCGCTGAGCGGCACCCCGGTGCCATCGGACAGGTCAGCTCGGTCGACGAGGCCCGCACCACCGTGCTGCTCGACGAGATCGTCTCGCAGGTGGCCGGGCAGCCTCGGCTTGTCGACCCGCGGGTGCGGCAACTGCGCGAGCAGGACCCGATGCTGGCCGACACACTGCAGGCGTATCTCGACGGGTTCGGCGACCTCGCGGCGGTGGCGGGAAGACTCCATGTGCACCCGAACACCGTGCGCTATCGCGTCCGCCGGATCGAGAAGCTGCTGTCAACGTCGCTGGACGACCCCGACGATCGACTCGTGCTGGCCCTGGGGTTGCGGGCCACCGAGCCGTAGCGAGTGTCAACCAGACGATGGACACCGGAATTCAACCGTCAGGACGTCGCGGAACCATGCCAATCGGCGCATCATCGACCCATGATCACCACAGCATCTTTCCGCGAGACTGGCCCTTGTCCGCGCCGCTCCGGGCCTACCATCAGTCGACCATGACTGATCTGTTGACCGGCATTCCACGGGTGGACCCGACGAGTAAGCCGACGATGATGCGAGGTGCGGTGGCCCGAATCCTCGCAACGACGGCCGGCTCTGCCATCCATCGGATGGTCATCGCGCCGCTCGATACGCGTCTGATGCACCTGACCGGTGGGCGCGTACATCTCGCGAAGGGCACGATCCCGCTTGTGTTGCTACGTACGTCGGGGGCGAGGTCGGGAGTGGAGCGGGATGTGCCGCTGGCCTACTTCACAGATGGCGATGACATTATTCTGGTCGCCTCGAACTACGGGCAGGCTAAGCACCCAAGCTGGTACTACAACCTGGTCAAGAACCCGAAATGCCAGTTATTCGCCGATGGTCGTGGCGACAGCGGCGGTTCCTTTGTAGCCCGTCCGACCGACGGCGCGGACCATGATCGATTGTTCGCACTGGCCGAGCGCTACGCCTCCAACTTCACCTCGTATGCAGCGAACACTAACGGCATTCGCACCATTCCGGTTCTGCGCTTGACGCCGGAAGCTCCTTAATCCCGCCGCCGCGACGGTCGCTGTCAACCGGTCGATGGACACCGAATTCAACCGTCAGAGGGTCGCGCTGCGGCGCCGGACGGCGCACGATCAATTCATGAGCGACGCGATCCAGCAGGCCGCGGCCGCGGAGATCGCCAAACACCGGCGGCTGTTGCGGTCCGGCAGGGACGGCCGGATCCTCAGCGCGCTCATGTTCCCGCTCTTGCGATGGGCGCCGCAGACCGGCTACGGGGTGCTCACGACAACCGGCCGCAAGACCGGCAAGCCGCGCCACAAGTGCGTGCGGGTGATCCGGCGGGGCGACCGCGCACATCTCGTCGCACTGAGGCCGCCACACCTCGCGGTCGAGCGACCCACTGCAACGCAGGCGTGGGTGCACAACATCCGCGCGAACCCGAAAGTGGGGCTGCGGCTCCGTGGCGGCACGTTCGAGGGCATCGCACGCGAGATCACCGACGAAGACGAGCGCGAACAGGCGCGTTCGGCCTTGTGCGAAACCTTTTACCTGGGTGACTACGGCGAATGCGCACTGCACCTGCGAGGCCTGCCCACACGCACGAAAGTCCAAGAGCTGCACCGCTACTGGTTCGAGACCGGGATTCCGGTCGTCATCGAACTGAAGGAGACAACCCCATGACCACTTCAGCACCTGTCCGCGAGACCGAGAACCCGTATCTGAACGGCAACTACGCTCCGGTACGCGAGGAGATCACGGCGGTCGATCTCGATGTCACGGGCACCATCCCGCCCTATCTCGACGGCCGCTACCTGCGGATCGGGCCCAACCCCATCGGCGACCCCGACCCCGCCCGATATCACTGGTTCCTCGGCGCGGGCATGGCCCATGGCCTGCGACTGCGGGACGGAAAGGCGCATTGGTACCGCAACCGGTGGGTACGGTCGGCAGACGTCTCGCAGAAGCTGGGCGAGACCTGGCGCGGTGGACCGACCAACGGCGGCTTCGACTTCGCCGCCAACACCAACATCATCGAACAGGGCGGCAAGACGCTGGCCATCGTGGAGGCTGGCGCGCGTCCGTATGAACTCACGGACGAACTGGAAACCGTTGGGCCGTCGGACTTCTGCGGCACGTTGTTCGGCGGGTACACCGCCCATCCCAAGCGTGACCCGGTGACCGGTGAGCTGCACGCCGTGTCGTACAACCCGATGCGCGGAAACATTGTGCAGTACAGCGTTACCGGCGTTGACGGAAAGGTCCGCCGCACGGTCGACATCCGCCTGCGGGCGCAGACGATGATGCACGACTTCTCGCTGACCGAGAAGTACGTCGTGCTGTACGACCTGCCGGTGGCACTGGATTTCGGCTCGCGGTTGAGCAGCAGGGCGGCCAAGGCGGTGGCGGCACTGTTGACGAGGTTCGCCGAACGGCACGCCGCACCGGATTTCTTCCTGCGCGCCGCAA
>JAVRPX010000754.1:0-4839 GCA_032161985.1 Mycobacterium sp. | reverse complement strand
TAGAGGCGTTCGGCGGTGTCACCTTCGCTCAGCAGCGCGCGCGAACGGGCCTCGATGCCGAGCGCCCAGTCGGTGCCGCTGGGTGTGGTCCTCTCGGCCAACTGCTGCAGCGCGTCGGCGGCGACGTCGTTGTGTCCGCTGCGCACCGCCGCCTCGACGAGCTCGGCCGACGCCCAGGTTGGTATCACCATTTCGACCGAGTGGGCGGTGGCTCGCTGCGCTGCATGCATCGCCGTCTCGTAGTTACCGAGGCCGTTGTTCAGCAGGGCGGCCGCCCACTCGGCGGTAGCGATCCCGATGCCTTCGCCTCGAAGGTTCACGTCACTGATGGTCGCGTCGATTAGCGCGGTCGCCTCGGCTTGTCTGCCGCGCAACGCCGCCACGCCTAGTTCGGCGTAGGGGGCGAGGTGGCTGCCGGTCGCATTCTTCGCGACCTGATACTCCCCGATTAGCAAGGCTGCGCCGGTCATATCACCCGCGAACATCACCGTGAAGGCACCCATGCTGAGGGCCAGGGGCAGTTCGGTCACCGCACCAACGCCGCGGGCAAGCTCGACGTGCCGGTCGGAAAGCATATGCCAGCGATCGTCATCCCAGAGGTGTGGCGCCACAACGCCGGCGATCCAGTGGCAGCGCAGCTGCTCGTCGGCCGACATGTCGATGCCGAAGTCGTCCAGCGCCTTTCGCAGTATCGGCAGTCCGGCGTCAAATCCGCGGTCGAAGTGCGCTGCCAGACCTTCCAGGAGAAGGTCGGGAGTGCGCGTTGCATGCCGCGGCGGTGGTGCGGCCCCGGCGGCGCGCGCCACCTCCTGCACACCGCCGCCGAGCGCCAGACGACCGGCCAACATCGCGGCCGAAAACGCCTGCAGATAGGTGGCGCGCGAAAGGTCGACGTCGATTGACTCAAGTCGGCTCGCGGCCTTCAGTAGCAGGGATGGCGCATCGCTGCCCCGGTTTGTGACGAAGGCGAGGTCGGCTCCAATCAGGTCGATGCGAGCTTGCTGCAAGTCAGTGATCGCTCCGGCCTCCGCGATGGACAGCAATTGCCGCACCGTCTCGAAGGCGCCAGCCTGTAGGTTCGCACCCGCGGCAGCCAGCGCCCGGTCGGTGCGACGCGCGGGGTCCGGCGTCAACATGGTTGCGCGCTCGAGGAATGCCGCCGCGGCAGCCACGCCGCCACGCGCCTGCGCCCTGTCCGCGCAGCGCTCCAGCTCTGCGCCGACAGCCTCATCCGGCCCCGGCGCGGCATGGGCCCGATGCCAGGCGCGTCGATCGGGATCCAGCTGCGTATCGGTGACCTCAGCAAGAGCCGCATGCACCTCTTGGCGCTGATGCGGCGACGCCGACCCGTAGACCACCGAGCGCACCACGGGATGCCGAAACCGCACCCGAGTGCCGAACTCGACCAGGCGCGCCTCGACTGCGGGCTCCGCCGCTCCGCGGCCAATCCCGAGCCTCTCCGCTGCACCCCACACCAGTACGGGGTCGCCGACTGGCTCGGCCGCCGCGATCAGCAGCAGCAGGCGGGTCTGTACCGGGAGGACCTCCACCCGCCGGCGAAAGCTCTCGTCGATACCGCCCGACAGCCGAACCGCGCCGGGAAGTCCAAATCCCCCGGCCAGCTGCTGCGTCGTCAATCCCCTAGGCAATTCCAGCAATGCCAGCGGGTTGCCGCCGGTCTCGGCAAGGATCTGATCGCGCACCCGCGTATCGAGCGGTCCAGTCAGCGCAGAATCCAGGAGTACTCGCGCGTCTGCCTCCTGCAGCCCCTCAACCCTGAGCTCGCCCAAGCCCGCCAGGTCGCTGCCCGGTGTCCGGGCCGCGAAGACGATGCCAACCGATTCCGCCACCAGACGGCGCGCAACGAAACCAAAAACTTGCGCAGAGGCACGATCAAGCCAGTGCTCGTCATCGATCAAACACACAAGAGGCTGCTGCTCGGCGACCTCGGACAGCAGGCTCAACACCCCCAGCCCGACCAAGAACCGGTCAGGTGCCGGACCGGAACTCATGCCAAAGGCAATCCGCACGGAATCACGCTGCGGCGCCGGTAAACGCTGCAGGCTACCCAGCATGGGCGCGCACAGCTGATGCAATGCGGCGAAGGCCAATTCCATCTCGGACTGGCAACCGGTAGTGCGCGCTATGCGGCAGCCCGATGCGTTCGCGGCCAAATAGTCAAGCAACGCGGTCTTGCCGACACCCGCTTCGCCACACAGCACCAACGCCTGACTCTGGCCGGCGCGAACTGCCGCGACGAACCGATCGAGCGTGTCGCGCTCGGCGTCACGGTCAATCAGCTCCATTTCGCAACCCCGCACCGAGAAGTCCGCCGCCACCTGCACCGGAAGTGGCGATAACCTTACCGCCAGTCGGGCAGGACGCGGTCGGCGAACGCCAGCTCCATCTCGGACTGGTAGCCCGCGGTACGCACGACACGACATCCCGATGAATTTCCGCACCCTGTATCCGACGCCATGCGGCGCTACGCCCGCAGCTCTGCTGCGCCGCTATCCAGTGGCGCCCAAACTTTCAGGCGGCAGGGCGGCAAGGGTACGGGCCACGAACACGGCGAACGCCTCGATGAAATAGCGTAAGAACTGCTCGGTCCCCTTGTCGGTGACCTCCCCCAGTTCGGTGATCAAGCCGGGAGTGAACTGGATGTAGGCCTCTGGCGCCTCCATCAACGGCGAATTGCAAAAACTCAGCACATTCCGCAGACTCTGCTGCCCGACAGCGGTTCCGATCTTTCCCGGCGAAGCGCCGATCACCGCCGACGGTTTATGTGCGAATGAGTTCGTTCCATGAGGACGGCTTGCCCAGTCGATAGCGTTCTTCAGACCACCCGGGATGCCCCGGTTGTACTCGGGCGTCACAATCAGCACCGCATCCACTGCGGCGATCGCATTCTTGAGCGCCCGACCCTCTGGCGGGTAGTCGGTGTCGAAATCGTAGTTGTACAACGGAAGGTCCCGTATCGGAATCTCCACGAAGGTCACATCCTTGGGCGCCAACCTGATAAGCGCCTTGGCTAGCGTTCGATTGATCGACTTCGTTGAAAGACTGCCCACGATGTAGCCGACTCGACAGCCGCTCATATTGTCCCCGCTTCCGCTCGTTTTACGTGGTCAACTCCAGCCTCCGTATTGCACCGCCTCCTGTCGTCGTCTACGTGCACAACGCCGGCGGCCGTGTGCGGTGCCGGTGAACAACGGTCACACGCCGGATTCGCTTTTGCATCGGCGTCTTTCACAATGTCCGTGGCAACACAAGGTGAACCACCTAAGACTGGTCGGAAACACATCGACGGCTGACCGACACAACCGCGAGGCTTGGGTGTATCGCTACAAGCAAGGAGCCCACATGCAGCCCTCGACAAACCACCGCGCGGCCTACTACCGGCCTGATGTACGGGGGCTCAATCCCGGAGACCCCGCTACCCGAACGCTAGATCCGCGCGATAACACGGAATACACGTACGCGACAACCCGGCTCGAGGTAGCGCGTGCGCTCGCCTTAAGACACGCTGACTTCTGCGTCTACCGCGTCACACTCGATCATCCGATTGAAGTCGACCCCGACGCTGCCGAGGACAACCTTGGCCAACTGTTCGTCAGGTCTCCGAGCGGCACGGTCTTGGATGTCGTCGACGAGATCGAACAATGAACCACTTGGTTACGGCTGCAGGCGATCCGGGTCGCATTCGAGTGCGCTGCGGTCCCAGCCGCCAAGTTCGGCGGCGGCCTCATACGTGGTCTGCAAGAACCGGGCGACCGCGTGGTCCGGGTCATCGGGGGTGCGCACGGCCTCGTAGGGCAGCACGAATTCTCCGAGCTCGTCGCTGAAGTAGGTGCTGCTGGGTTCAATACGGTGGTTCGAGAAACCGTCCGGCCCGGGGTATGCGTAGGGGTAGAACGCGCCCTCCTTGCCGCCTCCTGGCCAGAAGCCACAGCTGCTGAGCTCTCGTGAGTAGCCCTCAACCAACACCCGATCCGGGCTATTCGGGGCACCTCCAGGATGCGTGGGGCGGACCGTCCTGAGACTCGCGTACAGGCCAAATCCGTAGCTCCCCAGAAGAATTGGATTGGGCTGACTTTTCCGATGAACGCAGCACGAAAGTTTGTCATGACCCGGTGGGCCTGGACCAGCTGCTGCCAGAACGTGCGCGTCGCATCGGGATCGTAGTCAGTGTGCTGATAGTCCTCAGCGAACGGGATAGCGGGGTCTACCTCGTTGGGCTTGCCCACGATGTGTGTTTCGATGCCGAGATGGCCGAGCGCCGAGAGCGTCTCGCCATAAGACTCGGCGACCGGTCTGGCCGCCAACGGCACCGCCTCTTGACGGCCGTCACTGTGTCGGACCGCCAGCACGTGGTTGACGAAGTCGAACTCCATGTCGAACACCGCATTCCGGTATGGAACGCCGCCGGTGGTCAATCCCCGGGGACTGACGTACAACGTCACTTGCCACCAGTGATTTATCAGCGGCATATGAGCCATGCGGATCTTGCCGACGATCTGAGTCCACATATGCAAGGTGTCGCGGGTTGCCGTCCATTCCTCCACCATCAGGGACGGCCACTCGTAGGTCCGCGCGGGGTCGTTCATATCGTTCCCTCCACAGTTCGCCGAGAGTGCGATTGATGCCAACCCTATAGCCGCTCTTTGGCGAATCTTCGGCGAGACCCTCTAATTTCAGATCCCGGTCCGTTCGGTGCGTATCGGGGCCGGGTCGGGGACGTGGGGCATCAGGGCGTCAGGCGGAATCTGACCGAACAGCCCGGCCTGGAAGTCCTCAAGGGCTTGTCCCAGTTCGGCTTTAGTGTTCATCACAAAGGGC
>JAVRPX010000753.1:0-4504 GCA_032161985.1 Mycobacterium sp. | reverse complement strand
GACGAGGGCAAGCAATGGTGCGAGAACAACAGCGAGATGGGCGCGGTTGGCGCGTACCCATTTTCGAAGAAGGCGATCAACGCATGGGTCGCCTCGCGCGGTGCCACGCTGATCACCGACGGCATCCGGCTCAACTGCATCAACCCCGGCCCTACGGATACCGCGATGCTGCCTCATTTCGTCGAATTCGCCGGCGAGAACATCATCGACGCGTTCGTCGGCCCGATTCGTCGACGTTCAACCCCCGAGGAACAGGCGTGGCCGCTGGTGTTCCTCAACAGTCCGCGTTCGAGCTACATCAACGGCGAATCGCTGGTCACCGACGGCGGATTCTTTGGCGCGGTGCAGTCCGGCCAGCTCGATCTGACCAAGATGTTCGACGCGCCCGCTAGCGGGTCGTGACGCTTGTCGAGCAGCCAGTGGGAGGTGTCGGGCGTGCCATATCGAGTCATTCAGTGGGGTACCGGCAGCACCGGCGCACATACGTTGCGCTTCCTGCTTGAGGACCCGGCGTTCGACGTCGTCGGGGTGTGGGTGAACCGCGAGCACAATGTCGGGCGCACTGCAGGCGAACTCGCCGGGTTGGCGATGGGAGGCCCGAGTGCAACCCACGACGCCGATGATCTCGTCGCGTTGGACGCCGACTGCGTCGTGTACATGGCCGCGGAGCCCAGTGGGTCTCCCAAGGAGCCCGGTACCGACGGCTGGGAAAGTGTCGACACCATGTGCCGACACCTCAGAAGCGGCAAGAACGTTGTGGCAACCGGCATCTCGGGGCTCACCAACCCGCGGGTGTTCGGCGACGGTGTATACAACCGCCTGCGCGCGAGTGCCGAATCCGGCGGGACCACATTCTTTGGCACCGGCATCGAACCGGGATACATGTGCGACGCACTCGCGCTCAGCCTGAGCAGCATCTCCCGCGACATCAGGTCGATCCGCGCCCAGGAGTGCCTCAGTTACGCCACCTACGACCAGCCGAATTACCACGTCTCCCACGGCGGGATCTGGGGGGCGCCGTGCGACCCGAGTTACGCCGACGCCTTCGCCGACCACATCCTTGCAGCCGGTATGGGCGGCCCGGTCCTGCTGCTCGCCGAGGCCCTTGGCGTGACGCTCGACGACCTCACTGCGGTGGTCGACCTCGCCGCCGCCGGCGAGGACTTCGAGGTACCCATGGGACACATAGGCGAGGGCACCGTGGCCGGATACCGCTTCGAGCTACTCGGCATGGTCGGCGGGGCGGCCCGGATCGCCGTCGAACACATCACGAGGATCCATCCCGAAGTGGCGCCGCACTGGCCGTCCATCGGCCCCGGTGGCTTCCGGGTCATCGTCGAGGGCACACCATCATTCACCGCCGAAGTCGTCTTTGACGAGGACGACCCGACCACAGCGGGCTGTGTCGCCACGGCGGCGCGAGTTGTGAACTCGATCCCCACCGTCTGTGCAGCGCCGTCAGGCGTCTGCTCGTTCCTGGATCTGCCCATGATCAGCGCCAGAGGCTCGTTCACCTGAAGATGCTGTCGCACAGGCGGGTTCGGGCCGGACGAAGTCGGACCTGCGAGCCAACGAACCGCTCGCACTGACGTCAGAGCAGGCCGCGCGCACCGTGCGGCGGCAAGTCCAGGTAGGTGAGGACACCGGGCTCCGCTTCGCAGACCACCGGAATGGCGCCTCTGCTGTTCGACGATGAGATGCTGACGACACCCACCACCACCCACCCGTTGGTCGGCGTAGACGCGAGAAGTGAGTCCAGTGACGTATTCGCGCGAAGAACTAGCGGCTGCCCATGAACATCTGATTGCACTCAGCGTCGCCGCCCAGGGCAGCGGCGACTGGGACGATTACTGCGAGCTGTTCACTGTGGACGCCCTGTATATCGAGCACTTCTTGGGCACCTACCACGGCCGCGACGAGATCAAGCAGTGGCTCATCCCAGCGATGAACGCATGGCCGCAAATGAGGTTTCCCGTGCTATGGCGCACCTTCGATGAGGAAGACGGGCTCGTCGTGTTCGCTGTCGGCAACGACATGCCCGACGTCGACGGGACCGGGCCCTACTCGGTGCCGTCGTGGACTCTGCTCGAATATGCGGGGAACAACCAGTGGTCGCGCGAGGAAGACATCTATAACCCTGACGCCATGCTCAAGATGCTCAGTCGGTGGTGCGATGTCGCAGGCGTCCCATTTCCCGTCCCCGAGATTCAGGCCTGACCGAGTCTCACTGCGCGCCCAAGACCAGGTCCGTCCACGCCTTCGGTGCGGCAGCTGCAAGGTTCGACTGGCGGTACAGACGGCCGTCTGCAGCCATGTACGCTCCCGTTCGCGGGTTGTATTGAGCGACCGCAACTGACGCAGACGCACCAGTTTCATTGCTGGCGAACGAACTTGGAGCCACTGCGTCGCCGGGGGCGGGCTGCGGCGGTAGCGCGGATGAGTCCACCGGGGGTGTCGTGTCATCTGTCGGCGCTGGCGGAGTCTGCGCTGGTGCGGCCGGCGCAGGTGGCACGCCCGGCGGCAACGGGGTTCCCTCGATTGGGGCGTAGAGACGGTCGTCGGCATCGACCCGATCGTCGGGGGGAATGCCCTGCGCTATGAGGTTGGGGTCTATCGGATATGGGCCTAGGGCGTGCTGCCGCTCCGCCAACGGCACGAATCCCTTTGGGTCGTCACACAACTG
This sequence comes from Mycobacterium sp., assembly GCA_032161985.1. Classification (GTDB taxonomy): domain Bacteria; phylum Actinomycetota; class Actinomycetes; order Mycobacteriales; family Mycobacteriaceae; genus Mycobacterium. The sequence continues at coordinate 1,821 of JAVRPX010000753.1, read as the reverse complement.
AACCGTCGGCGCCCGCTTTCCCGGGTGGCCCATGCAGGGATAGTTGCGCGCACCGCGCACAGCGATCGGCGAATCCTGCGGCAATTTGCAGTACAGACCGTCGGGCGTGTCTGTTTCACCCGTTTCCTCCGGCGATCGCCACGCCGAAGGCGGCAGGAAGCCGACCGTGCATGCAGGCGGATCGGCGACCGTGGCCGAGAAGTCACCCAATGCGAGTCCGGTGGGATTGTTGACCGGCGCCACCGATTGGATTGCCGAGGCGTAGGCCGGTAGCAGCACCAGCAGCTGTTCGATCGACGGGTTGTACGTCACGCCGATCTGGCCGATTGTAGTGAGGTTGGCCAGCAACACCGGCAGCGTGGGCTTGATCTCGGTGAGCAGTTTGGATACTTCGTCGGCCGCCCCTGGCCCGGTTTGCAGCAGTGTGCGTATCTGCGGATCGTTGTGTGTCACTTGATCGGTGATGCCGGCAAGGCTGCGCGTCCAGATTCGGATCGCGTCGGTGCTCTGCGCCTGGGAATCCAGCAGGGGCCCGCTGTCGTCGATGAGTGCACGTGTCTGGTCGGCGACCCCGTTGAGGTCGCCGGTGACTTTGGCCGTTGAGTCGAGCAACGAACCGAAGTCATAGCCGGCACCATCGAAAGCCTTGAACGACTCGTCCAGCAACTCGCCGAACTTGTCCTGCGGAATGCTACTCACCAGAGAATTGAGCTGATCCAGCATGGGTCCCACCTGCTGGGGAATCACGGTGTTCTGCAAGGGAATTACCGACCCGTCTTGCAGAAAAGGGCCGGACTCGTCGCGCGGCTGAAGGTCGACGTATTGTTCGCCCACCGCTGACATACTGCGGACTTGCGCGGTGAGAGTGGATGGGATTCTTGGCGTCTTGTCCAGCGAGAGAGTAGCTTCCACGTGGTTGCCGTTCACGGGTTTGACCTCGGTCACCTTGCCGACCTGCACCCCGCGGTAGGTGACGTTGCTGAACCGGTACAGACCGCCGGAGGCCGGCAGTTCCAGTTTGACGGTGAGGTGCCCGATGCCCAGCAGCGTCGGTACTTGCATGTAGCCCAGGACCATCACCACGACACCGATGATCCCGGCGATCGTGAAGATGATCAGTTGGTTGCGGACGAATCGCGTTAGCATCAGCCACCGCCCGCAGGAGCAGTCGGCGCGCTGTGTCCACCGTAGGGTCCCGCGAAGATCGGTGGCGGTGGGCCCCCGGGCAGGGTGGGCACCGCTTCGCCGGGCACCCGAGGAGCGCCCTCCGGTGGTGGCGATGCACCGTCGACTGCGGGTGGCGCACCGCCCGGTGGGACGGGGGCAGCAGGTGCCGGCGTTATCGGCATCGTCAGCGGGTCATAGGTGTAGCGCAGGTAATAGGGGTCTCCGGGAGCAGGCACCAGGGCTGCGCCCGGCTGACCCCAACGGGTACCGAGCATCAACGAGCGCTTGAGCCGCGGAATGGTCAGGTCGATGACCGCGAAAAGATTCATGAAGTCACCGCGCGCCCCGCGGTCGATCACGTTCTGGCTCAACGGGAACACCGTCGCGGCCGCGAGCGCCTGGTCGATTCCGTCCCCCACGTCGGCCAGGGCACGGATTGTGGGGTCGAGGTTGCGTAGATTCGCCACCAGATCGGCCTGGCTGTCGTTGACCAGTCGCGTGGAGGTGTCGCTGAGCGCGCGCAGTTTGTCGAGCGCGGTGGTGATGCGTGGCCGTTCGGCGATCAGCACGTCGAGTGCGGGTGGAATCTTGAGCAGCGCGTCCGAGATGACGTCGCGCTGGTCGGCGAAGGTGCCTGCAAGTCGGTTCAGCGCC
>JAVRPX010000752.1:0-17048 GCA_032161985.1 Mycobacterium sp. | reverse complement strand
GATCGGCAGCACTGTCGACATGTTCCACAGCCGGGGTTCGACAGCGTTGATCACCTCACCGATGTCTTCGGTGCCGTCGAGCGCCGCGTCGATCTTCGGCTGAATGCTGCGGTCGCAGATGCCGGTGATATTGCTGGGCGCCTGGACGAGCTGACCGGATTCCGGCGCCGGGTTCGGCGTGGTCGGCGTCGGGGTGGTGGTCGGTCGCGGCGGCGCCGGCGCATTGTTTGTCGGCGGCTGCGGCGAGGTTGGCGACGACGTCGTCCCGGGAGTTGCGGTCGAGACCGCCGTCGCCTCCAGTGCCGGGCAGCCGTATCGCGACGCCAACGCGGTCGCGAGATCGCCGCCGGCCTGATGCCAGCCGACGACCGCGTCGACCCGGTTGTTGATCAGTGCGTCGCCGTAGAGCGCCACCGGGTCCAGCGCCGCCACCGACGCCGCGATGCCGACGTTGCGCAGTTGGTCGGCGGCTGTGTTGGCGACCGCGACCGCCGTCGGGTCGTTGGCCGCCACTCCGAGCACGAGCGTCAGCGGAACGCCGTCCTTGGTGATGCGCCCGCGGTTGTTATCCGGCACGGGTGTGCCCGGCGTCGCAGGCGGCGCTGTCTCCACCGGCTCGACCTGATAGCTGGCATTCGCCAACAGGCTGAGCGCGCCCTCCTTCGTCATCGCAGGCGGTGCGGTCGGCACATAGCCCGGGTCGGAAGGGGACCGCACCTGGGCTTGCGCGAGGGTGACGGTGTTGTCGTCGCCTGCACCTACCGACGCGAGCAGGTCGACGTCGAGTAGACCCAGAATCGCTTTGCGCACTTGGGAATCCGTGAGTGAGGGTTGCTGCGCCCGCAGCGTCAGCTGCATGACCCGCGGTGTGACGATGCGCGCGGTCCGTACGTCGGGAATCGCGGACAGTTGCGCGAACGCCGCCGCGCCGCCGTGCACCTGAGCGACCTGGGTGTCGCCGTTGCGGATCGAGTCGGCCAGCGCGGCAGTCGCTCCCCCGCGGCGGAAGAGCACTTGATCGGGCTTGGCTGGCTGGCTCCAATACCGGTCGTTGCGGGCCAGCAGGATCTCGTCGCGCTGCGGGTCGATGTTCTCCACACGGAACTGGCCACCGGTGACGGGTAGCGCACGAGCCAGTCCGGCCGCGAATCCGCCGGGCACGTCCTTGACGATGTGCGCGGGCAGGATGTCGTTGAACAGCTCGCGCCACGCGGGATAGGGCTGCGAGAACGTCACCACCGCGGTCTTGCCGCCCTCCACCGACTGGACGCCGGTGATCAGGTCATAGCCTGCGGGATCCACTACACCCGGGTGGCTGACCATCTGGCGCCACAGATACCAGAAGTCGTCGGCGCCGATCGGGGCGTTGTCCGTCCACTGCGCCTCCGGCCGGATCTTGTAGGTGACGGTGAACGGGTTTTCGTTGGTCACCACGGCTGAGTCCAGCAGCGTGGTGTCGAGCTCCCAGCGCGACCCCGTCGGCGACGCGGGATCCGGGACGGGCCGGAACGAACTGGGCAGAACCAGCGAACTGATCGCCGCGTTCACCGGTGACTGATCAGACAGCAGATGCGAATTGAAGCCCGGACCGATGGAGTCGATGGCCACGATGATCTGCGTTGCCTTGGGTGGCGGCGGGGTCATGGTGTTCGACGTGTCGGTGCTCTGGGGTGCGGGCGGGGGGCTGACGGTGCAGGCTGACGTCATCAGCGTCAGCGCGCATAATGCGGCAACGACGCGATGGGGGCCCGGCACGCTGTTCAGGGTATCGGCAGTGCTAGCCGCGGGCCTTGGCCCGTGAGCGGCTGCGGGCCCGGGTGGTTGCGTCGAGTTCGACCTTGCGCACCCGGACCATCTCCGGCGTCACCTCCACGCACTCGTCTTCGGCGCAGAACTCCATCGCCTGTTCGAGGCCCAGATCCAGGGGACGGGCCAGCGTCTCCATCACATCGGCCGTCGATGACCGCATGTTGGTCAGCTTCTTCTCACGCGTCACGTTGACGTCGAGATCCTCGGCGCGCGGGTTGATCCCGACAACCTGGCCCTCGTAGGTGTCCTCACCCGGTTCGACGAAGAACTGGCCGCGGTCGGAAAGCTGGATCATCGCGAATGGCGTGATCGAACCGGCCCGGTCCGACACCAACGACCCGGTGTGCCGAGCCCGGATCTCCCCCGCCCACGGCCGGTAGCCGTCGAACACCGCGTTGGCGATGCCGGTGCCGCGCGTCAGCGTCAGGAAATCGGTCCGGAAACCGATCAGTCCGCGGCTGGGCACGATGAAGTCCATCCGCACCCACCCCGCGGCGTGATTGGTCATTTCTTCCATTCGGCCCTTGCGCGCGGCCATCAGCTGGGTGATCGCGCCGACGAACTCCTCGGGGCAGTCGATCGTCATCGCCTCGAACGGCTCGTGCATCTTGCCGTCGATGGTGCGGGTCACCACCTGCGGCTTGCCGACCGTCAGCTCGAAGCCTTCACGGCGCATCTGCTCGACGAGCACCGCCAGCGCCAGCTCACCGCGGCCCTGTACCTCCCAGGCGTCCGGCCTGCCGATGTCGACGACCTTGATCGACACGTTGCCGACGAGCTCGGTGTCCAGCCGGTTCTTGACCATTCGTGCCGTCAGCTTGTGCCCGGACACCTTGCCTGCCAGCGGAGATGTGTTGGTGCCGATCGTCACCGAGATTGCGGGCTCGTCGACGGTGATCCGCGGCAGCGCATGGGCGTGATCGGGGTCGGCCAGCGTGTCACCGATCATGATCTCGGGCATACCTGCGACGGCGACGATGTCCCCGGCGATCGCCTCATCGGTGGGGGTGCGGTCGACGCCCTCGGTCGTCAGCAGCTCGGTGATCTTCGCGTTGGTGCAGACCGGCACGCCGTCGACCTCGCGCATCCACGCCACCTGCTGGCCCTTGCGCAGCCGGCCCTTGTAGATGCGGACCAAAGCCAGCCTGCCGAGGAACGCCGACGCGTCGAGGTTGGTCACCAAGGCCTGCAGCGGGGCCTCGGGGTCGCCCTGCGGCGGCGGGATGTGCTCGAGCAGCACGTCGAACAGGGGATCCAGGTTCGCGCCATCGGGGATCTCGCCATTGGCGGGCTCGGTCAGGCTGACGATGCCGGCACGACCGGACGCGTAGAGGGTCGGCAGTCCGAGCGCGTGTTCGGCGGCCTTTGCCGCCTCGTCGTCGAGGTCGGACGCGACGTCTAGCAGCAGGTCGTGGCTCTCCTCGACGACCTCGGCGATCCGGGCGTCGGGGCGGTCGGTCTTGTTGACCACGAGGAGCACCGGCAGGTGTGCGGTGAGCGCCTTGCGCAGCACGAAGCGGGTCTGCGGCAGGGGTCCCTCGGAGGCGTCCACCAGCAGCAGCACCCCATCCACCATGGACAGCCCACGCTCGACCTCACCGCCGAAGTCGGCGTGGCCCGGCGTGTCGATGACGTTGATCACCGTCATGCTGCCGTCGGCGTGCTGACGGTGCACCGCGGTGTTCTTGGCCAGGATCGTGATGCCCTTTTCTTTCTCCAGGTCACCGGAGTCCATCAGGCGCTCAACGGTGTCGTCACCTCGGTGAGTCAGTGCGCCCGACTGCCGCAGCATCGCGTCGACGAGGGTCGTCTTCCCATGGTCGACGTGTGCCACGATGGCGACGTTGCGAAAGTCCACGTCAGAGATTGTCGCAGTGCGGTCGGCCAATCACGAAAACGAGAGATGCCCGTCACCCGGTAGACGGCCGCGACTTGACTACCCCTAACCGCCGCATCTCGTCCGCGATCTTCTGTGCGATGTACTCATTGCCCCGTGCGTTCGGGTGGAAACCGTCCTGCCACAGCAGCGGCTTGAGATCGATGTCGCTGTACCAGCGTTCTGCGACGGGATCCAGTACGTAGCCCCCCACCTTCTCGGCCGACTCCGTCATCGCCGGCGCGAGGAAGGGATAGAGGGAGGCGGCCTTTGCGGACATGTAGGTAGGCAGGACGACGACGATCTTCGCGTTCGGATACGCCGCACGCAGCTTCTTCATGTAATTGTCGAACGCCGAAATGGTTTCAGCCGGCGCCTTACCGAGGTCGTTCCGCCCGCCGTCCACGACGATGTAGTCCGCTTTGATGTTGTCTTTGTCATACTGCAGCCGGTCAACGTACGGGGCGACCACCTGCGGGATGCCTATGTCGCTGAGGTCGTTCGGCGTGAATCCACGCGCGCCCGCCGCGTCGATGCTGTATTCGAAACCCAATTCCTCGGCGAGGATTTGCGGGTAATACTTTTCGATCTCCGGGTCCCCCACACCCCCGACATACGAGTCGCCGATTATCAGCATCGATTGACCTTCGTCGAACAGCGGTGGTGCCGTGCTGGTGGCCCCGTGGTTCTGGGACGAGACGGGCGGCGGAACATCGTCCCGGTGCAACGCCATGAAACTGAACGCCACAACGCCTGCGGCCAACGAGAGCAGTGCGACGATGCGCACGGACGTCCGAACCACGGCGCCTCCCCGGTGGCGGTGTCGAGCGTCCGTCTCGTCTGGAGACGCTGACGCCAACTGTGTGCGGGCCCCCCGGTCCATCACACCTCCCAAGCGAATTCGCTGTAGTTGCGTGAGCAACTGTCTGCAGGGGTTAGATGCCGCTAAATATAGCGCTAGCGAAGCTTCGTGGGTGGGATTAGCAACTATTGACGGCTGTATCTGCCCTCGCGACAGGGTCCCGTCGACGAAGCCGATCTTGCGGTAGCAGTCGCGGGCCGGGGCGTTGACGTCTGTGACTTCGAGCTCGAAATCGGTGTAGCGGGTCTGCGCGATGACGCCCTCGACCAGCAGGGTGGCGATGCCTCGTCGCACAGGCCGCCCACAGAGTTAGCACGTACCGTCGTACCGGCAAGTCAAGAGTGGGTTGGAGGTTGACGTTTATGACGCTCGAAGAGCTTTTCACCATCGGAGTCATCGCCGTGTTGGCGACCGCCGCGACCGCGGCGATCTACCTCGGACTGCTCAATTGGATCGGCGCCTTCTACATTGTCCGGTGCGCGGCGTGCCACCATCTGACGTTCTCGTCGACGAATCGGCCACAGGAATCGTGCCCGCACTGCCGACACCCGGTTCTGATGCATCCCATCTACTCTCTGCGCCACTCCGGCGTGCGGATGGCAGACGACCGGTTGCATTACTGAGTCAGGATCGCCGCCCAGTCGTCCCGAAACCCGATCGCTGCACCAATTTCGACGGGCCGGTCCACCATCACGACGAGGTCGTCGAGTCCCCACCACCATCCGCACTCGGTGCCGATGTCCAGGTGCGGGCGCCACGCTGACAAGTCGACACCAAGCAGAGCCATGCTGGAGTAGTAGCAGAAGTGCGCCGCCTCATGCTGGCCCCACATGCAGGAGCCCCGCCAGCGATGGATCGTCTCCTCGTCGGTGAGGTTGACGTCCTCGGCGGCCTGATTCCAGAGCGGATCACGCACCAAAGGATGTCGCGGGTCTCCAACGGTTGTTTCCAACCCGCCCAAAGCACGGTCTCCCAAGGTTTCTCGTCCACCTCGATCCATGTCTGGCCTCGCGTCTCGTGCTCCGCTTCGTACTCGGCGAGTTGCCGCAGACCCGCGGGCGGTGAAGCGACGCGTACGAATCGTGACTGCAAGCGAAGGCCCGCCCGCGAATAAGGTCGGCGATCATGCGCTCGGCGGTGTCGAAATCGGCCGTTTCCGTCGACAACCCGTACGCCAGCCACTCGGTACACAGCTGCTCGAACGGCAGGTTGTCGACGTCGGACAACTACGGAATCGACAGCAGCAGCAGCATGACCCGGCCATCGTCGATCGGTTCGGGGAAGGCTGCGTCGTCGAGGCCGTAGTACTTGCGCCGGTCCTCGGTAATCACGTCGATCACCTTGCCCTGAGTCTTGATCTGGCCGTCGTGCGCGTCGTCGATCGCGAAGATGAAGTCCGAGACCACCATCGACTCGGCGAGCAGCAGCGCATCGCCACCGGACGGAAGATCAACCAGCACACCGGCTCCGGCAAAGTTGTTTCCGCCGCGGCCGGTGCCATTCGGCGCCCAGTACGCGGGTTGCGTCGTTAGTCGCCCCTCGACCCGGAAGAACTGTCCCGCATGTCCTTCCGCGTCGGCGACGGCTGGCGCGTCGGCTACTGACCGAGCACCTGTTTGAGTTCACCGACCCAGGCGCGGTCAGCGGGAACCCACGCCAGACCGTCGAGCTCGTCGGCGCCGATCCACCGCAGCGCGCGGTGATCGTTGGGGTGTAACGCGCCGCCGGTCTGCGTGACGCGGTACGCGCGAAGTGTCGTCGTCTCGTTCAACGCCACGTCGGCGCCGATAAGCGGCCCGACCGTCACCTCGACGCCGAGTTCCTCGCGCAGTTCGCGGGCCAGGGCGGCAGCGTCGCTCTCGCCCGCCGCCACCTTGCCGCCCGGCAGCTCCCACAGGCCGGCCAGTTCCGGCGGCCCCGCACGCTGGGCCACCAGCAGCGAGGCGCCCGAAATCAGTGCACCGGCAACGACGATCTGGTTTGACACTGCCCGCGACGGTATACCGTCGGAAGCATGGCTGTGTTAACGGACGACCAAGTAGACGCTGCACTGCCCGACCTCCCCGGCTGGGAGCGCGCCGACGGCGCCCTGCGCCGATCGATCAAGTTTCCCGCCTTTCTCGAAGGTATCGCCGCGGTCAGCCGTGTCGGCGAGCGTGCCGAGGAAAAGGACCACCATCCGGACATCGATATCCGTTGGCGGACAGTGACTTTCGTACTGGTCACGCACTCCGCCGGTGGCATCACCGAGAACGACCTGGATATGGCGAGGGAGATCAACCAGGTCGTCGACGATTAGCGGCGATCCACCCCAACGTCGCCAGCGTCGCGACGCCGTAGATCAGGCCGGCCCAGGCCAGGTACCACGGGCGGCTGATCACCCAGATGGTCGGCTGGGCGAAGCTCAGCAGCCACGGGACTCCGATCAGCGTCAGTGCGAACCAGCCCCAGCCGAGGATCCGCGCGCCGAGTCGGTCGCGCAGCGGGCCGTGCAGCAACCAGATCATCAGCGGGATCAACCAGACCCAGTGGTGCGTCCACGAGATCGGCGACAGCAGCAGGCCGAACAACTGCACGATGACGATGGCACCGAGCCGGTCGGTTGCGCCGCCGACGGCGCGCCAGGCCAACACGGCGAGCACCGCGGTGACAGCGATCGCGGCCAACACCAACGGTCCGTAGCCCGCATCGTGCCCGAGAATCCTCGAGATCCCGCCGCGCCACGACTGGTTGAACGACGTTCCGATCGGACCCACCCTGGCGGCGTCGCCGAGCAGTTCGGTGAAGTAGTAACGGGTTTGGTCGCCAACGACCAGCGCCGAGACCGCCACGGTGCCGAAGAAGACCACCGCCGAGAATGCCGCGGCTGCCCATCGCCGCGCACCGACGAAGTACAAACCCGACACCGCAGGCGTCAGCTTCACCCCAGCGGCGAGCCCGACGAGCAGCCCGGACAGCCACCACCGCGTGCTGTAGACCGCATAGAGCACCGCGAGCACCAGCAGCACGTTGATCTGTCCGTAGTCGAAATTGCTTCGTAGCGGTTCGATCCAGATGCCGACGGCGGTCCACAGCATTGCGATGCGCCGATCGCCGACGGGCCCGGGCAGCAGCCTCTGGCTCACTCGCACCACTCCGTAGAGCGCCACGATGATGCCGAGTTGCCAAGCGAACGAGAGAATTCCGAACGGAATCAGGTGCAACGGGTAGAAGATGACCGCGGCGAACGGTGGATACGTGAACGGCAGCGGGAAGTCGGGCGTCTGGTCGGCATAGACGTAGTCGTAGAGCGTGCCCCGATGATCGAGCGCGCCCGCGCCGCCGACGTACACGTGCAGATCGACGAAGTTCGCGCCGTTGGGCACCAGGTACGTCCATGCGAGACGCGCGGCGATACTGATCGCCAACAGTGCCGCCGCCGCGATCGCCAATCGGTTCGGCGTCCACGGAGACGTGGTTGTTGCGGCGCATTCGGTGGCTTCTATGCCGCCGACTTTAGCGAGCGGTCACGGTAAGCCGTCGCATCCGTAACGTTTAGATCTCCGCCACACGTGTCACTTGAGTAACACCAGTAACTCCGTAGCTTCGGAGACAGGCGTGCCATCAACGGATTGGAAAAACCATGAAATTCACCAGGAAAATGCTTGCCACCAGCATGATCGCTGCCGCGGGTGCGACTGCAGTTGCGCTGGGGCTCAGCGCGACGGCCGCAGCCGAGCCGGCGGCGCCCGCACCGACACCGGGCGTGCCCGGTCTGCCGTTCCTCCAGCAACTCGCAACCAATCCGGCCGCCGCGACTTCGCTCATGCAGGGGTTCACGTCGCTGCTCGGCACCGCGACCACACCGGCAGCAGCCGCCGCACCCGCGACGCCTCCGGCCGCAACAGCTTCGGTCACTCTTCCGCAGCCCCCGGCAGCCCTTCCCGGCGCGGCGGCCCCGCTGAACACGCTTGCGCCGACGGCCGCACCAGCGGCCGCACCAGCGGCCGCACCGCAGAACCTGCTGGCGTCGGTCCCGAGCGCCTTGGCGTCGTTGATGCCCGCCGGAACACCGCTGGCCGGTCTGCTGCCGACAGCGGCAACCGCGCCGGCAGCACCCGCCGCAGCCGCTCCCGCGACGGCGCCCACCGCACCCGTCGCGCCGATGCTGATGCCGCTGTCCGCCCTGCCGTGACGGCAGCGGCCTGCGCGTCGATAACCACAACCACGAAATAGGGGAACCATGTCATCGATCCGGACGACGTTCGCCGTCGCCGCAGCCGCGGTCGGCTCGTCGGCCGCACTACTGCTGGGCGGTGTGATGCCTCTGGCCAATGCCGACCCGGCGCCACCGCTGCCGATCGATGCGTTGCAGGCGCCGGGTTTGTCTGCGGTGCAAAGCATCGGCCCCGCCATCCAGCGGGCGGCGGCCGACCCGACCAACGCCGCCTCAACGCTGATGGCCGCCGCCGCGGTGTTCGCGGGCGATTCGGCGGGGCCGCCGGATTCGAAGAACGTGGCGACCGCAGTGAACCAGTTCGTTGCGCATGTTCCCGCGGCCGGCGCGGTGCCTGGTGCGGAGGCGCATCTGCCTGCGGGTGTCGATCCGGCCCACGCCGTGGGACCCGTTCCGGAGGCAGCGCCCCTTGCGGCTCCGGCTGCGGAAGCGGTGCCGGCGGCTGACCCGGCCGCTGTGCCCGCACCCGCTCCGGCACCCGATGCAGCAGCGGCCCCGGCGCCCGCAGCTGCGCCCGCATTCGGTCCGGATGCGCCGCCGACGCAGGACTTCATGTACCCGTCGATCAGCAACGGATGCCTGCAGGACGGCGGTAACGTCCTGGCGACCGCGATCTCGGTTGCGGGTCCGGCGCAGATCCCGGCACCCGGACCGGCGGCTGGCCAGACGGCCTACGTGTTCACCGCGGTCGGCACTCCGGCACCCGCGGCCGAGCAGAAGCTGCCGCTGAACGTCACGTGGGTCAACCTGACCACTGGCAAGTCGGGCAGCGCCACGCTTAAGCCGCGGTCGGACATCAACCCCGACGGGCCGACGACGCTGACGGCGATCGTCGACACCGGCTCAGGCAGCATCATCTCGACGATCTTCGGCCAGGTCAGCACGACTGAGAAGCAGTGCCAGTTCATGCCGACGATCGGCTCGACGGTCGTCCCCTGACCCCGCCCCGCGAATTGGGGGCACGTCCCCGCGAGCGTGCGCGTCTGCACGGCGACACGCCGTGAATTAGTTCTAAAGCGCGCACGCTCGCGGAGATCAGTAGGCCATAAAGAGGATGGCGTCGCGGTCGTACTCGCGGCCGGGATGCACCTCGGACAGGTGAGCCTGGGCCTTCTCGACGAGGTCGTCCTCGTTCTCGCCTTTGATCGCCTCGCCGCACGGGCAGTTCAGGTGTGTCTTCATATCTTTACGATCCCACAGCCCAAGATGGATCGTATGGACCTATACGACGTCATGCGCACAACGGGTGCTGTCCGCCGATTCACCGATGACCCACTGCCCGACGAGATGCTCGAACGCATCCTCGACAACGCTCGGTACGCGCCGAGCGGGGGCAACCGCCAGGGCGTACGGGTGATAGTGGTCCGGGATCGACAGACCCGAGAGGCGATCGTCGACTTGAGCGTCACGGGTGCGCGGCGTTATATCGCGCAAACCAAGAACGGCGAAGGCCCGTGGAATCCCGTGCAGCCCATGAAGGTTTCCGCCGAGGAAGTCGCCGCCACCGAGGTACCTCCATATCTGGGCGCGCCGGTGCTCGGCTCGGGCGCCGTGCTCGTGGTCTGCGTGGACCTCAACGTCGTCGCGGCGTTCGACCAGTACCTCGACCGCGTCGGCGTCATTGCGGGCGCCTCGGTGTACCCGTTCGTGTGGAACATCCTGCTGGCTGCGCGCAACGAGGGATACGGCGGCGTGCTCACCACGATGGCGGTGGCCGAGGAGCCTCGCGTCAAGGAGTTGCTCGGCATACCGGACGACTATGCAATCGCCGCTGTCCTGCCGATCGGCAAACCGGTGAAGCAGGTCAGCAAGCTCACGCGCAAGCCCGTCGCGGAGCTCGCCAGCAAGGAGCGGTTCGACGGTCAACCGTTCAGTGCCTAGCGGCCACTCGGCGCGCGCCGCGTTCGGCCAGCATGTTGACGTTGGATAACAGTTCGGCCGTGAGCCAGACTCAATGGGCCGTGTCTCTTCCCCAGACGATGGGTGTCATGAGACCTTGGGTTCGTGACCTGCACGCTGGGCTACGCCACCGCCAGCACCGTCGAGCAGAACCTTGAGGGTCAGCTCGCGGCATTGAACGCTGCGGGTGTTGATCCGCACAGGGTGTTCACCGACAAGTTGTCCGACTCCGCCGAGCGGGCGCGCGCGGGTTTGCACGCGATGCTGAGTTATGCCCGTTCGGGCGACACGGTCATCGTGGTCGGGCTCGACAGGCTCGGCCGGTCGGCCGCGGAAGTGACGCGAACCATCGCCGACCTCAACGACCGAGGGATCAGGCTGCGGACGCTAAAGGAAGGCCTGGACACCGGCACGTCGGTGGGACGCGTCGTCGCCGGCATCATCGCCTCGCTGGCCCAGCTCGACCTGGAACACGGCCACCAGAGGATCTAGGCCTTGGCGGCCTTCGCTGCCGCTTTCGCCTGTTTCTTGTACGACCGCACCTTCTCCAGCGAACCGGCGTCCTTCACGTCGGCCACCGACATGAACGCTCCGGCCTTGCCGTAATCGCCGGCCGCTTCGCGCCAGCCGTTCGGCGTCACCCCGTACTGCTTGCCCAGCAGTGCAACGAAAATCTTTGCCTTCTGCTCGCCGAACCCCGGAAGTCCCTTGATCCGCCGCAGCACCTCGGGCCCGTCGGGGTCACCCGCCGTCCACAGCGCCGAGGCATCACCGCCGTACTGGTCAACGATGATTTGCGACAGTGCTTGGATCCGCTTGGCCATCGACCCCGGAAAGCGGTGTATTGCAGGAGTTTTCGAACACAATGCCGCGAATTCGTCCGGGTTGTAGTCGGCAATTTCGCGTGGATCCACCCCGCCGATACGGTCGGCGATTTTCTTCGGGCCCGCGAATGCCGCCTCCATCGGGTATTGCTGATCGAGAAGCATGCCGACCAGCAGCGCGAAGGGGTTGGACTCCAGCAGCGCGTCGGCCGCCGGGTCTTGAACTAGCTGCAGTTTCGCCACTCGGCCAGTCTAGATCGAGGGTTTGAGCTCAGAGTTTCCTGGGAACCACCTGAGTGTGACGCCGGTCTCACTAGGCTGTCGCGTGCACAACTACACATCGAGCTCAGGAGTCGCCGTGCCCGAGACCCAACATCCGCCCCGGGAAACCCCCGTCCGCGACCACGACTATCTGGCCATACAGGCCAGCCCCGAGTTCCAGGAGCTACGAAGCAGATTGCGCCGCTTCGTCTTCCCGATGAGCGCGCTGTTCTTGATCTGGTATTTCGCCTATGTGATGCTCGGCGCGTTCGCCCACGACTTCATGGCCATCAAGGTCTGGGGCAACATCAACGTCGGCCTGCTCATCGGCCTCGGCCAGTTCGTCTCGACGTTCGTCATCACTGGCATCTACGTCTGGTGGGCGAACCGTGAATTCGATCCGCGTGCCGAAGCGATTCGCGCCGAGCTCGAAGGCGGCGCGGCATGACCATCAACATCCTCGCCGCTGACGGCACCGCCGTCGGCAATCCCGTCGCCAACATCGGCATCTTCGCGCTCTTCGTGGCGATCACGCTGTACATCGTGATTCGCGCGAGCAAGAAGAACACCACCGCCGCGGAGTTCTTCACCGCGGGACGTGCGTTCACCGGACCGCAGAACGGCATCGCGATCTCCGGTGACTACCTGTCGGCGGCCAGCTTTCTCGGCATCGCCGGTGCCATCGCGGTGTACGGCTACGACGGCTTCCTGTACTCCATCGGCTTCCTGGTCGCCTGGCTCGTCGCTTTGCTACTGGTTGCCGAATTATTGCGCAACGCAGGCAAATTCACGATGGCCGACGTGCTGAGCTTCCGGCTGAAGCAACGGCCGGTGCGGATTGCCGCGGCCACCACCACCCTTGCCGTTTGCCTGTTCTATCTGCTGGCCCAGATGGCGGGCGCAGGCGGTTTGGTCGCCCTGCTGCTCAACGTCAAAGGCAGTCTCGGCCAGGCCCTCGTCATCGCGGTCGTCGGCTTGCTGATGATCGTGTACGTGCTGATCGGTGGGATGAAGGGCACCACCTGGGTGCAGATCATCAAGGCCGCCCTGTTGATCGGCGGGGCCGCATTGATGACGGTCATGGTGCTTGCGAAGTTCGGCCTGAACTTCTCCGAGATCCTCGGCGCCGCCCAGTCGAAGGTCTCGGGCTCGGCCACCGAAGCCGTCGCCAAGCGCGACGTGCTGGCCCCCGGCGCGCAGTACGGCGCCTCACTGACGTCGCAGATCAACTTCATTTCGCTGGCGCTGGCACTGGTGCTCGGCACGGCAGGCCTGCCGCACGTGCTGATGCGCTTCTACACCGTGCCGACCGCCAAGGAGGCCCGTCGGTCGGTGGTGTGGGCGATCGTCCTCATCGGCGCGTTCTACCTGTTCACCCTGGCGCTGGGCTACGGTGCCGCAGCCCTCGTCGGTCCCGACGAAATCCTGGCGGCTCCTGGCGCCCAGAACTCGGCGGCACCGCTGCTGGCGTTCCACCTCGGCGGGGTGGTCCTGCTTGGCGTCATCTCGGCGGTGGCGTTTGCGACGATCCTCGCGGTGGTCGCAGGCCTAACCATCACCGCGGCAACGTCGTTCGCGCACGACATCTATGCCAGCGTGATCAAGAGTCACGGGGTGACCGAGGACGAGCAGGTGCGGGTATCACGCATCACGGTTGTCGTGATCGGCATCCTCGCGATCGGGCTGGGCATCCTGGCCGCCGAGCAGAACATCGCGTTCCTGGTCGCGCTGGCGTTCGCGGTCGCCGCGGCGGCCAACCTGCCGACGATCCTGTACTCGCTGTACTGGCGCCGGTTCAACACCCGCGGCGCACTCTGGAGCATGTACGGCGGCCTGATCTCGACGATCGTGCTGATTATCTTCTCCCCCGCGGTGTCGGGTGTGAAGACCGCGATGCTGCCCGACGTGGACTTCGCCTGGTTCCCACTGGCCAACCCCGGCATCGTGTCCATCCCGCTGGCGTTCCTGCTGGGCATCCTCGGCACGCTGACCTCGCCCGACGATGAGGATCCGGAAATCGCTGCCGAATTCGAGGTGCGGGCCCTGACCGGCTACGGCGCGGAGAAGGCCGTCGCCGCACACTGAGTGATGCTCATTGCTCGGCTTGCCGAGATGGAATAGGCGCCCAGCCGGGATCGCTAGTCTTTATCGTGCCCGAAACCTCGACGAAGACACGCCTCGCCTTCGGCTTGCTGGCCTATGCCTTCGCGGCGATCATGGTCGGCACGACTTTGCCGACGCCGATGTACGCGCTGTACGGCCAACAGATGCATTTCGCGGTGCTGACCACCACCGTCATCTATGCGACGTATGCCGGCGGCGTGCTATTCGCGCTGTTGGCGTTCGGGCGCTGGTCCGACGCGATCGGCAGGCGGCCGGTGCTGCTGACCGGTGTGGTGTTCGCAGTGGCCAGCGCCGCCGTCTTCCTGGTTGCCGACTCGGTGTCGGTGCTGCTGGTGGCGCGCGTCCTCTCGGGGCTGTCAGCGGGCCTCTTCACCGGAACTGCCACCGCCGCTGTCATCGAGGCCGCCCCGCCGAACTGGCGCACCCGGGCCGCCGCCGTCGCAACGGTCGCGAACATGGGCGGGCTCGGCATCGGGCCGCTGCTGGCAGGACTACTCGTCCAATACGCACCGGCGCCGCTGCACCTGAGCTTCATCGTGCACATCGTGTTGGCAGTGTTGGCCGGCATCGCTGTTGTGGTCGTGCCGGAGACCTCACAGCGCACCGGCAGCATCGGCGTGCAGCGGCTGTCGGTGCCGGTCGAGGTACGCGCCGTTTTCGTCATCGCCTCCCTCGCGGCGTTCGCGGGCTTCGCGGTGACGGGCCTGTTCGCCGCGGTGGCGCCGTCGTTTGTCTCCCAAGTCGTCGGCATCGACAACCATGCGCTCGCCGGGCTCATCGCCAGCTCGATCTTCTTCGCGTCGGCGGCGGCACAGATCGCCGCCGGCAACCTCAACCCACACCGTGCGGTCGCGATCGGCTGCGCGATCCTCGTGGCGGGCATGGTGATTCTGGCTGTGGCGCTGGAGCTTTCGTCGTTGGTCGGGCTAATCGCGGCCGCGGTGGTGGCGGGCATCGGACAGGGCATCAGCTTCAGCCGCGGCCTGGCCGCGGTCGCCGAACGCACGCCCGCCGACCGCCGCGCCGAGGTCAGTTCCACCTATTTCGTCGTCGCCTACGTGGCGATCTCGTTGCCGGTGGTCGGCGTCGGCGTAGCGGGCCAGCACTGGGGATTGCAAACGGCCGGTGTGACTTTCGCGGTCGCCGTCGCAATCCTGGCGACCATCTGTCTTGTTGGCATTCTGGTGCTGGAGGCGCGCCAGTCCCGCAGCGCAGTAACCGTCTGATCGCTACGACAGGAACCGGCTGACATACGGTGCGAACCGCACGTGCAGGTCGTCTTCGTTGAGCCCGAACATCTCGCAAGACGTCACCACCCGGCCTAGCCTGCCGCGCTGGTGGCCGGCCAGATAGTCGGCCATCGCGGTACGCGCCTCGTCGGTCACCGGCTCGCCGACAAGGCCGTAAACCCGTTCGGCGACACCGAGTTCGTCGGCCATGAAGTCGTCGAAGCTCACATCGATCGATCGCTCCGGCGCGATGACATCGCGGTCGCGAGCGAGCGCACCGAGCATCAATTCGAGTCGGTCGATCCAGCCAGCGGCCATCTCCTCGACCGGCACCAGAGAGCGGTGCATGCGCGCGGAGTAGGTGAGCATGGCGACCATCGAAACTGCCACGGGCACCGGGTCGCGATGGGTGCACACCACGGCCACGCCAGGAAAGACCTTCGCGAGCACCGGGAGCTGCTCCAGGTGCTGCGGGGACTTGAGCAGCCACCGCCTGCCGCCCCGCAGGAACTGCAGCGCCTTGAGCTGGATGGCCAGGTACTCGTAGGTCGACGTCTGGTCGTGGGCCAGGTAGTAGTCGCGCCACCGCGGCACGTAGGCGAGGGTCTCCATGAACATCGTGGAGACGTCGTTGGCCAGCAGCTGGATCTCCTCGTGGACGTGCTCGGTGGTCATCTCGTGCATGAGCGCGAAGTGCGGCATGAGCGTGTTCATCACCGTGACTGCGACGTCCATACGCGTCGCCCGCGGGTCCGGCTCCACACCCGCCTCCGAAGGCGAAGGGAACGGTTCGAAACTCTCCCAGTAGGGCAGCGTGCGGAAGGTCGGCGACAGCCGACTGTCGGCTGACGCCGCCCCCAGCAGATTGTGTAGATGCGTGGTGCCTGTGCGGGGCAGCCCAGCGATGACCACGGGTGGCAGCAACTCGATGTCACCGATCTCGGGGTGGCGCGTCAACAGGTCGGTCAGCAGCAGCCGGTTCTTGAGCCACTGCGATATCTGGCCGAAGAAGTTCACGACGCCCGGCCCGTGCATGGCGTCGATATCGTGCAGCGCCGCGAGGTAGACGTCGAGTCGTTCCCGGTAATCGTCGGGCCCGAAGTCGTCGAGGCCCGTGTCCGCAATCGCTCTGGCGTGCAACGCATCCGCGTCGAGCGGACAGTCCGCCGCCAGCGCGGCCATCATGTCGCGGATCTGCTGGGCCTCGGGGCTGTACCGGGGCTCGGCGAGGTCGTCGAGATCAACGAGATCTGGTGTGGCGTGGGTCACGGCGATTTATGTTACTCTGAGTTTCGTAATGGCAACAGACCTTGGCCGACCTCGCGATCCACGCATCGACGGCGCGGTGCTCCGCTCGACCGTCGACCTGCTCGGCGAGACGGGGTACGCCGAGCTCTCCGTCGACGCGATCGCCAGGCGGGCAGGCACCAGCAAGCCTGCGATCTACCGGCGCTGGCCGAGCAAGGCGCACCTCGTGCACGAGGCGGTGTTTCCGATCGACAGCGGGACAGAGCTGCCCGACACCGGATCGCTGGCCGACGATGTGCGCGAGATGGTGCGCCGCACGGTTGCCGTGCTGACCACCCCGGCCGCACGGGCTGCCCTGCCAGGATTGGTCGGCGAGATGGCCGCGGACCTGACCTTGCATGCCGCGCTGCTGGAGCGGTTCGGCGACATCCTGTCCCGCGGCCTGACCGAACGCCTGGACAAGGCCTTGGCACGCAATGAGGTTCGGTCCGACGTGACCGCGGCGGAGCTGACCGAGGCCCTCGCAGGCATCACCTTCCTTGCACTGCTCACTCGCGGCGCTGAGCTCGACGACACCTGGGCCGAGCGCACGGCCACTCTGATATTGAGAGGAATCAGCCTATGACTCACGAATCGACCGCCGCGTGGCGCGAACTGCTGGAAACCCTTGGTAGCCTTGATCGTTGCTTCCTCGAGGGTG
>JAVRPX010000751.1:0-6462 GCA_032161985.1 Mycobacterium sp. | reverse complement strand
CACGACTCCAGCACCAGCTGGACGGCCTTCCACACCGCGGTGTCCTGCAGTCGGGTGGCGTAGCCCGCCCGAGTCGATTTTTGGCCGAGGATCAGAGCGGCGACGACGACCGCGAGCACGCCGGAGCCGTGGATCTCCTCGGCGGCCAGGTAAATGATGAACGGCGCCACCAACCCCAACGCGCTCTCCACGAGTGGATCGTCGAGCCGCCAGCGGATGAAGGCGATGAGGGCGCCCAGCGCAACACCCACCGCGACGCCCCCAACGGCGGCCAGCGCGAACGTGGCGACACCATGACCCCAGAGTGAAGAGGAACCGATCCCAGCGCCTACTGCAAGGCTGAGCGACACCTTGTACGCGGTCAGTGCGGTCGCGTCGTTCAGCAGGCTTTCGCCGCCGAGCAGCGTCATCATGCGACGCGGCAGCCCGAGCCTGCGTCCGACCGCGGTGGCCGACACCGCATCGGGCGGCGCCACGATCGCCCCGAGCGTCAGCGCCGCCGCGACCGTCAGCTCCGGCACGATCTTGTACGCCACGTACCCGACCGCGAAGGTCGTCGCCAGCGGCAGCCCGACCGCTAGCAGCCCGATCGGGCGGATGTTTTTGCGCAGCGCCACATAGCTGCTCTGCAGACCCGCCGACCACAACAGCGGTGGAAGCAGCACATACAGCACCAACTCGGGGTTGAGCTCGATGTCAGCAATATTCCTGAAGCCCGGAATCAGGCCGGCCAGCAAGCCGGCGACCACCAAGGCCAGCGGCGCCGACACGTCATAGTGGCGCGCCACCCCGGCCAATAGGACCGACACCACCAATACCGCCAGCAGTGAGGCACCCACGTCGCCAAACCTCCTCGCCGAACCAATCCGTATCGTTAATCAACATGCTGAGGAGATCACGTCGCAGCGATGCCAGCTCTGCGGCGGTCCCCGATACATGCGAACACCTCGCCGCCGACGCTGCATCCGGGGTCGAGCCCGATCCACTCACTCCCGGCAAATGCCAGGAGTGCGACGAGCTCGGCGAGACAACGTGGGCGCACCTGCGAATGTGCCTGACCTGCGGCCACGTCGGGTGCTGTGATTCGAGCCCCCATCAACACGCGAGCGAACATTTCCATGCGACAAGTCATCCCGTGATGCGCTCCGCCGAGCCGGGTGAGGACTGGCGGTGGTGCTACATCGACGTCCGACTGGGCTGACGATCTGGCAGGCTGGACGCGCGATGAGTGAAACGACTGAAGGCAATACGTCGACCGCGCCGGAGCCGGTTGTGGACGACAGCTCCCCGGGGCCCGCGGGTTCCACTGTGATGCTGCTGGGCTCTGGCGAATTGAGCCGCGAGTTGGCGCTGGCGTTCCAGCGGCTCGGGGCCGACGTCATCGCGGTCGACCGATACGCCGACGCCCCGGCGCACGGTGTGGCCGACCGCGCCGCCGTCGTGAAGATGAACGACGCCGAGGAGCTCACCGCGCTCATCGAGAAGGAGAACCCGCGCTACGTCGTCGCCGAGGCGGGCGTCATCGCGGCCGACGCGCTGATCGCCGTCGCCGAGGGCGGCAACATCGAGGTATTCCCTACGCCACGCAGCACGCGGCTGTCTTTGGACCGGGAGGGCCTGCGCAGGCTGGCCGCCGACGAGCTCGGGCTGCCGACCGCGCCGTTCTGGTTCGCCGGGTCGGTTGAGGAGCTCACCACGGTGGCCGAGCACGCGGGCTTCCCGCTGGTCGTCAAGCCGATCGCGGCGGCGCCCGGCGATGGCCAGTCGGTGGTTTTGCGCGTCGACGACGTCGAGCCTGCCTGGCATCGCGCCATGGCCGCGGGCCGCATCCCGCACAGCCGAGTGATGGCCGAGACCGTCGTCGAGGTCGACTTCGAGGTCACGCTGTTGACCGTCCGCATCACCGGACCGGCGGGTCCTGGCGTGCATTTCTGCGAGCCGATTGGCCACCGTCTGGCCGACGGCGACGTGCTGGAGTCGTGGCAGCCGCAGCAGATGTCGCCTGCCGCGCTGGACGCGGCGAAGTCGATCGCGGCGCGCATCGTCAACTCGCTCGGCGGGCGCGGTGTGTTCGGGGTGGAGCTGCTGGTGCGCGGCGATGAGGTGTACTTCGCCGACGTGCGTCCCCGGCCCTACGACAGCGGCCTGGTGACGCTGCGCTCGCAACGGCTTTCGCAATTCGAGTTGCATGCTCGCGCGATCCTCGGGCTCGCCGTGGACACCATCATGATCTCGCCTGCCGCGGCGGAAGTCAGCTACGCAGGGGCCGAGTCGACCGGCGTCAAGGACGTGGATATGCACGTGGTCGGCGAGGCGCTGGCCGTCGCCGAGAGCGACGTGCGACTGTTCGACCGGCCCGACGAGACCGACGGCCGGCGGCGGCTCGGGGTGGCACTGGCCACGGCCCCCGACCCGATCGTCGCGCGGGACCGGGCCCGGCGGGTGTCGGCAGCACTACGCAAACTCTGGTGACCGACCCGGAACACGACCCGGCTGCTGATCGGCCGACGATGGGGCCGTTCCTGGGTGCGCTGGCAATCATTGTGCTCGTCGTGATCGCAATCGGTCTGTTAAACATGTTCGGCGACGACGATGTGTCCCCCGACGTGCAGGTCGGCCGGGCAGCGGTCGGCCAGAACGACGCGCTGCAACGGCAGAACTACACCGACTTCCGCGCCTACACCTGCCGCGATCAGCAGGGTGGCGAGGCCGATGTCCTTGCCCGGCAAAGGGATTCGGTGGCCAAACGTGGGGAGCGGTTCGTCGACGACGTCACCGACGTCGCGATCGACGGCGATCACGCCACTGCCAAAGTGACCTATCATTTCGAAAGGGCACCGGACACCAAAACCGGTGTGGCGATGACGTTCGTGCGCGAGGACGGAGCATGGAAGGTCTGTTCGACCGGCCCCAGCTAGCTGTGGGAGACTTCCGACCGTGAGCTATGCAGGAGACATCACGCCTGAGGAGGCCTGGAAGCTGCTGAACGACAACCCCGAGGCCGTGTTGGTCGATTGCCGCACGGACGCCGAGTGGCGCTTCGTCGGGGTGCCGGATCTGTCTTCACTGCAGCGCGACGTGGTGTACGTCGAGTGGAACAGCACCGACGGCAAGCACAACGACAACTTCGTCGACGAGCTCGTGGAGAAGATCGGGGTCGCGGGTACCGACCAAGCGCGCGCGGTGGTGTTCCTGTGTCGCTCAGGTAATCGCTCGATCGGCGCCGCCGAGGCCGCGACCGAGGCGGGTATCGCCCCGTCCTACAACGTGCTGGACGGTTTCGAGGGCAACCTCGACGAGCACAAGCATCGCGGCGGCACCGGATGGAAAGCACTCGGCCTGCCCTGGAAGCAGTCATGAGCTCCCGAAGACGACCGCGAGTGAGGATCGCAGCGCGACCCGGCTCGATGGGGCGAACCGCAAGCTCCCGCCCGAAGCGAGGACCGGAGCGAACGGGAGTCGAGGCATGAGCGACGACGAAGTGCCGTCGGTTCGCAAGCCGGCCGAGCTGCCGGACGGGGTCAGCCAGGCCACCATCGGGGTGCGCGGCGGGCTATTGCGGTCGGGTTTCGAGGAGACCGCGGAGGCGATGTACCTGACCTCCGGGTATGTGTACTCGTCTGCGGCGGAGGCGGAGAAGGCGTTCACCGGAGAGATCGACCGCTACGTCTACTCGCGCTACGGCAACCCGACGATCTCGATGTTCGAGGAACGCCTGCGGCTGATCGAAGGCGCGCCCGCGTGCTTTGCGACGGCGACGGGCATGGCGGCGGTGTTCACCTCACTGGGTGCGTTGTTGGCGGCGGGCGACCGGTTGGTGGCGGCGCGCAGCCTGTTCGGTTCGTGCTTCGTGGTGTGCAGCGAGATCCTGCCGCGCTGGGGCATCGAGACGGTGTTCGTCGACGGCGATGACCTGTCGCAGTGGGAAGAGGCGTTGTCGGTGCCCACCCAGGCTGTGTTCTTCGAGACGCCGTCCAATCCGATGCAGTCGCTGGTCGATATCGCCGCGGTATGCGATATGTCCCACGCTGCGGGCGCAAAAGTGGTGCTGGACAACGTGTTTGCTACACCGATCCTGCAGCAGGGTTTCCCCTTGGGGGTCGACGTAGTGGTGTATTCAGGCACCAAGCACATCGACGGGCAGGGCCGCGTGCTCGGCGGGGCCATCCTCGGTGACAAGGCCTACATCGACGAGCCGGTGCAGAAGCTGATGCGGCACACCGGACCTGCGCTCAGTCCGTTCAATGCGTGGACGCTGCTGAAGGGTTTGGAGACGCTCGCGGTGCGGGTGGATTACCAGAACGCGGCGGCGCAACGCATCGCCGAGTTCCTGGAGAAGCACCCCGCTGTGAGCTGGGTGCGTTATCCGTTCCTGGAGTCGCACCCTCAGTACGACCTGGCCAAGCGGCAGATGACCGGTGGCGGAACGGTTGTCACGTTCGAGCTCAAAGGTGGCAGCAAGGAGCGTGCCTTCGAGGTGCTGGACAAGCTGCAGGTGATCGACATCTCCAACAATCTCGGCGACTCCAAATCGTTGATCACCCACCCGGCCACCACGACTCACCGCGCGATGGGTCCAGAGGGACGGGCCGCGATCGGCCTCGGCGACGGGGTGGTGCGAGTCTCGGTGGGGCTCGAAGGAACTGAGGACTTGATCACCGACCTCGACCAGGCTTTGAGCTAGGATGTCGCGGCGGTCTTCTGCGCACGCGAGGAGCAGGAAAGCGGAGGCCAAGAAAGCACGCCGCAACAAGCGGCGGGCGGTCCGCGAAGTGAACTGGCTACCGGACACCGTCCTCGATGACCTGGTGACCACCCAAGCCGCCATCGCCACCGATCTGGAAGCGTTCGATCAGCGAATCACCGAGCGCGGCTGGAGTTTCGACGAGGACGAGTCCGACGAGGATTTCGCCTTCTGGTTCTACGGACCCTCGGGCACCGACGTCGACGACGATGACGTCGCACCTGTCACGACGATCTGGATGTCAGCAGACGAAGACGCCGAGATGGTGCATCTCATGCTCGCAGGAACCACGGAGGACAGCGCGTTCATCCCTGACGAGCTCGTCGAGCACCTCGACGCGATCGAGGCGTACCGCGCAGGGGATGCGCCGCCGAAGTTCAACTAGCCCTTGTCGGACCCTTCAACGACGCCCTGTGCAGCCTGAGCGCGCTGCTCGTAGGCTTGCCGCGCCTTAGCGTCGAAGGTCAGGAATACCGTGTCGTTGCCCATTTTGTGCGACAGCCAGCGACGAGCCTTGGCCGACAGCGTCGGCGTGACCGCACTGACGAATCGCCCCCACGGCGGAACGGACCTCAGGGTGGTCGGCTTGTCCAGCACCTTGACCACGGCCGCCGCGATGTCTTCGGGCTCCACCGGCTTCTGCGCCGCAGAGGTATAGGTGCCGGTGATCAACTCGGTGTTGGTGAACGTCGGCATCACGCAGCTCACCTCGACGCCCTGTGGGGCGAACTCGTCGGACAACCCGGAGGACAGGCCGACCACCGCGAACTTGGACCCGGCGTAGACAACCTGTCCGGGCACGGCCAGCATGCCGGCGAGCGAGGCGATGTTGACGATGTGGCCGCTGCGTCGGGCCACCATCTCGGGCAGCACCAGCTGACACCCGGTGAGCACACCGTAGAAGTTCACCTCGATGGTCGAGCGGATCGTCTGCTCGGACTGTTCGAGGAAGGGACCGATCGGCATCACGCCCGCGTTGTTGATCAACACGTCGATGCGGCCACCGCCGTCGGTGCGTGCCTTGTCGAGGAACGCTGCGAACGACTCCCGGTCGGTGACGTCCAGTGGGTAGCCCGAGACCGGGCCGAGGTTGGTGAGCTTCGTGACTGCAGACTCCTGCAGGGCGACCTCGCGGTCCCCGATGACCACCCGTGCGCCGCGGGCGAGCAGTGCCTTGGCGGTGGCGTAGCCGATGCCGCGTGCGGCGCCGGTGATCGCGATGGTCTTGCCCCTGATGCTGTCCATGCGGCCAAACTTTACACGTGTCAAGTTTGGGTTGGAAGTGGCGCGAGCCGGAAATACTGCGGCCATGACCAGCGGTGCTGACCCCGAACTGGAGTACGCGATGACCTACGTCGTGCGGACGATCAATCCGCTCGATCCAACGACCGATTCGCCATGGGGCGCACGGCAGTATCTACACCGGCCTCGTGCAGCAGACCGCACGACTCGCCAAGGCTGCAGAGGCTGACGAGCCCACCGACTGGGCCGACCAATACATGCGGCTGTCCATCCGCTTCGAAACGGGCGCGCCGCGCTATGCATGGCTGAACACGAACTTGTTTGTCGCCAGGACGTAAGTGACGCGAGTTCTGCATGAGGGTTGTGGTTTCGCGTCAAGCGCAGCCGTGGTGCAGAAATCGGTGCGCAAAACTAGCGACCTGGGCCGACTTGAAATCACCCTGAGCGAATCGGCGACTCTGGAATGCGGCCCGGCG